>CATPAM010000359.1 GCA_955651735.1 Candidatus Acidiferrales bacterium
CGTACCCACACATGCTGTTGGCGTTCATCCAGAGCACCGCGCATATCCGCGCGCCACCCTCAAGCTCCCTTTGCGTTTGCGCAGCGTTGACAGCATTCCCGAGGAATTTCCAGTCACTCTGGTTACCCGGGACATCAGCTCGACCGGCGTCTACTTCCTCTGCCCCAGGCCGCTCGCCATGGGAGCTTTGCTCGAGCTCGAAATCGTTCTCGTCAGCAAGCCCATGGGTCACGGCAACGTCGTGCTCGCCACCCGCGCTCACGTGCAACGCTCCGAACCCGCCGCCACTCCCGGTTGGCACGGAATCGCCGCCCTCTTCGATGACGTGCAATTCGACCGCGACGATCGCGTCCCCACTCGCTTCCTCAAACCCTGATTCCCACAATCTCTTGCCGCATACAACTTTCTGTTACTGCCCGGGAACGCCAATCTCCCCAATTTGGCGGCCGCCGTGAAGCCATTCATGAGCATGACGTTCCCAGGTTGATCACGCGCATGTAATCGTTCAACCGCGCCCGCGTTCAGACTCTGCTAATCTGGCCGCACCAAAATGCGCGCAAGCCCGAACCGAAAAATTCAGGGCGTCCTCTTCGATTGGGACGGGACGCTCCTCAATTCTTACCGCGCCGATTCCTCCGCCTATCTCGCCATGTTCCGCGAAATGGGTATTCCCTGGACTCTCGCCGACCTTGCCCGTCACTATTCACCCGACTGGTATCACGTCTATCGCGCCGCAAAATTGCCGCGCGCTCGTTGGGATGATGCCGATCGCGCCTGGCGCAAGCAATACGCCACGCATCGCCCCCAACTAATGCCCGGTGCCCGCCGCGTCCTGAAACATCTCTGCACGCGCCACCAGCTCGGCGTCGTCACCAGCGGCGACCGCGACCGCGTCGTGCGCCAGTTGCGTCTCTTCCAGCTCACCCATCTCTTCGCGTCGCACGTATGCAGCGGAGACACACGCTACCGCAAGCCGCATCCCGCCCCGCTGCGTCTCGCCCTGCGCCAGATGTCCTTGGATCCCGTCGTCTGCGTTTACGTCGGCGATTCCCCCGAAGATCTCGAAATGGCCCGTCGCGCCGGAGTCCGCTCCATCGCCGTCCTCGGCCCGTTCCCCACCGAAGCCCGCCTCCGCGCCGCCAAACCCGACCTCCTCCTCGCCTCCATCGCCGATCTCCCCGACGCTCTTCGCCGTCTATCGTAGGGGCGCAGCACGCTGCGCCCCAGCTTGCCATGACGTAAACCAAAAGCCACAGCGCTTCTTGCTTGATCTCGGTTCAATTGTCCGCGAATTATGACAACGGCTTCACAGGAGTCGGCGGAGCAACAGGTGCGGCCGTGGGCAGCGCCGCCGGCAGCACTTTAAACTCCGTCCACTTAATCACCAACCGCACCGGCACGCTCACATCTTTCAAATGCAGCGTGTCATCCGACCGCTCGTAATTCGGAAACCAATATTTTCCATCCACATTCTCGCGATACGTCTCAAACAGCGTGAACGGTAGCGTCGCCGAACGCACGTCGCCCAGCTCGTTCACCCATCTCCCGTAAGTCTTCACCACTTCCAGATACTTCGTGTCCACCCACACAAGTCCGTCCAAATACGCGTGCGTACGGTCCAGCGCCTTCGGCTTCACCTTGAAAATGTAGCAGTCGATCTCGTCCACCTGTTCTTGGCCGATATATTTCAAATCGTATTTCGCAAGCTGGCTGCTGACCAGCGGAAAAGCCGGAATGCGGTCCAGCTCTCTCACATCCTCGGTTTCCAGATTGAAATAATGCAGCGTCGATTGCGGTTTCTGCACCACTTTGTTGATCACCTGCCCGTTGGCCGCTCGCGTCGTTTCCGTCACCATCAGGAATTGCCCGGCCGGCTTGCCATTCTCGCCAAATTCATCAATTCGAATCGTCTTCCGGAACCCGTAATTCGGCCGCGCCGCCAAAAATTCATCTTCCTTCTGTGAAAATCGCCGGATAATTTCATCCGGCGGCAACGTCGGTGGCGCCGCAGCCTCCGGCTCCGTCCCCACCCGCCGCACATCATGCTCCGCAGGCGGTGCCAGCGGCGCAGAAGGCGCATCCTGCGCCTTAGCTCCCCATCCGCCCACTGCCGCCACGAGAATGACGAAAAACGCAAAATACTTGGCGAGGCGCCAACTACGAGCACCTGCTCGCCCTGTGCCCCGAAGGGTAGCGGCCGCAGACCGTTTACCCTGATGAGCTTGGAAGGGTGGCGGGCGCCGTCGCGTAAACCTCGAGATAACCTCAGCCAAAGGATTCATAACTTAGGTTGGATGCAGTGCAGCCGTCCCGAGGCCGCCTTCGACCCTCCAACGCACAAAGCTTACCGCAAATATCGCTCCCCCACGGAACGCCCCGCTTGCCCTTGCCCTCTCTGCTACAATCTACCGCTTTGTGAGCGAGCCCAAACAAGCCAGGCGCTATTTCGTCTCGGGAATCGTACAAGGTGTCGGCTTCCGTTATTTTGCGCAACGCACCGCGGAGCGCCTGCACGTGAGCGGCTACGCAAAAAATTTGCCGGACGGCCGCGTCGAAGTCTACGCCATCGGCACTGCGGAGCACCTCGTCAAGCTGCGTTCCGCACTCGAGCGCGGCCCTTGGGGCGCCAACGTCAGCGAAGTCAGAGAAGAAGACGCGGCGATCGACTCGAATTACGCCAACGGTTTTGTCATCACGTATTAACAGCGAGGAGCCGTCGCATGAATGAACTCAAAAAGCTGATCCGCGAAGTCCCTGATTATCCCAAGCCGGGGATCCTCTTTTACGACCTCACCACGCTGCTCAAGGACAAAAAAGGCTTCCACACGCTGATCGATCTCCTCTGCGAACACTACGATGGCCACAAGATCGATATCGTCGCCGGCATCGAAGCCCGCGGCTTCATCTTCGCTCCCGTGCTCGCTTACCGCCTCGGCGCCGGCTTCGTCCCCGTGCGCAAACCCAAGAAACTCCCCGCAAAAACTGCCAGCGTCTCCTACGCCCTCGAATACGGCACCGACACTCTCGAAATCCACGAAGACGCCGTACAGCGCGGCGACCGCGTCATCATCTGCGATGACCTCCTCGCCACCGGCGGCACCGCCGTCGCCACCGTCAAGCTCGTCCAGCAACTCGGCGGCGTAGTGGACGGCGCCGCCTTCGCCGTCGAACTAGCCTTCCTCAACGGCCGCAAAAAGCTCCCCGACCTCGACGTCTTCTCCCTAATCCAATACGACAAATAGTCGCCAAGCGCCGCTGCCGCGCGCAGCGCGTGTCATCCTGAGGCTATCCGACTTACCCGAGCGCCTTTTGCGAAGGGTGAGGATAGCCGAAGCACCTCAACTTAAGATTTCTGCAACTTAGAATCCGTGCTTGCGGCGTTACTTTCCTTTCCTCTGCCGCACGGCCTCAAACAACACCACCCCTGCTGCCACGGATACATTCAACGATTTCACCGGGCCCACCGTCGGCAGCGACACCACAAAATCGCAGCGCTTCCGCGTCAGTTCGTGCAAACCCTCTCCCTCACCGCCAAGGACGATCCCCACCGGCGATGTGTAGTCTGCCTGCGTATAACTCTTCTCCGCGTCCTCATCCAACCCAATCAACCAGTAACCCGCTTCTTTCAGCTCCTCCATCGTCCGCACCAAATTCGTGACCTTCGCCACCGGCAGATGCGACAGCGCCCCCGCCGAAGCTCGCGCCACCGTATCCGTCAATCCCGCCGCCCGCCGCTCGGGAACGACGACGCCATGTGCCCCTGCTGCCAGCGCGGTTCGGATAATCGCTCCGAGATTGTGCGGATCCTCCACGCCGTCCAGCAAGACAATCAGCCCTTTTTCGCCTTTTCCAGGCCCGGTATTTGCCGCCGCAAGAATGTCCTCGAGTGTAGCCGCCGCCCGTGCCGCCGCCAGCGCCACCACGCCCTGATGATCTTTTGAATCCGCCAAACGGTCGAGCTGCCCACGCTCCTCGAAGCGCACTGAAATATTGCGCTCCCGCGCCAGCTTCACAATTTCTTCCACGCGCGTATCTTGCCGCCCGCGCGCAATCATAATGCGGTCGAACGCCCGCCCCGCCTCCAGCGCCTCCCGCACCGCATGTATCCCCGTCAACCGATCCATTGCAAATTATCCCTAGTTCACGCGCCGATGTTCTGAACTGAAAGGTGTCATCCTGAGGCTACCCGATGAGGGTAGCCGAAGGACCTCAACCGAAAGTACTTGGCAACGCCTGTGACACGCCTGCGTATATCAGTCCAGCGCCGCGCAAAACTGCAAAATCCGCTCCCGCGCCGTTTTCACTCGCACCGTAAACGACGCACCCGCCGCCTCATCCAACAGCAAAATTACGCGATCCAGTTCTCCCTCGCCGGCCCGTCCCGCAAGCGCCAGCCGAATCGGATGAAACAATTCGCGCCCCCGAATATCCAGCCGTTCTTTCAACGTGGCGATGATCGTCTTGAATCGTTCGGAGTCCAGCGCCGTTCCCTCAAGCAACAAAAGCGCAAGCTGCCGCAAAACATCCCGCGCCGCATAGCGCGACAACACTGCATGACTCTCGACGCGCGCCAAAAGTTCCCGCGAATCGTAATGAAAAACAAGTCCCAACAATTCCGCAAGCGCCTCGCGGTCCGTCACCTGCGTCCCCAAAATCGCCACCGCATGCGCGCACCACGCAACCTGCTCCGCGGACAACTCACCTGTGGCCCATCCCCGCTCCTGCAAAATTGCAGCGACATCCGCACTTGCAAACGGATTCACCGCAACCGCAGGCGAATTCTCCATCTCTTCCGGCATCCTCGCAGGCTTTGCCTTGGACTGTAGTGGCGCAGCCCGCCGGCGGCAGGCAGGCATGCTGCGCCCCTAC
>CATPAM010000360.1 GCA_955651735.1 Candidatus Acidiferrales bacterium
CATGGACGCGGTGGCCAGCGCGGCGCGCGCGATCAAGAGCGGCGAGGCGGATTTGGTGATTGCCGGCGGTGTGGAGAGCATGTCGCGCGCGCCGTTTGTGGTCGGCAAGGTGGATGCTGCGTTTTCGCGCTCGATGAAATTGGAAGATACGACGATTGGCTGGCGTTTCGTCAATCCACTGATGAAAGCGAAGTACGGCACGGATTCCATGCCGGAAACCGGAGAGATTGTGGCCGAGGAATTTCGCATTTCGCGCGAGGACCAGGATGCTCTTGCGCTACGCAGCCAACAGCGCGCGGCAGATGCCATTCGCGGTTGCCGGATGGCGCAGGAAATCGCTCCCGTGCCGCTTCCGCAGAAAAAAGGCGAGCCGCTCTTGTTCTCGGTCGACGAACATCCCCGGCCCGATACAACTCTGGAAGCGCTCTCGAAGCTGCAAGGCATCGTGAAGCCCGGCGGAACTGTGACGGCGGGCAATAGTTCGGGGGTGAACGACGGCGCGTGCGCGCTGCTCGTTGCGTCCGAGGCTGGCGCGCGGCGGCACGGGCTTACGCCGAAAGCGCGCGTCGTCGCTGCGGCAGCAGTGGGCGTCGCGCCGCGCATTATGGGCATGGGGCCTGCGCCCGCTACGCGCAAGGTGCTGGCGAAGGCGAATCTGTCGCTCGATCAAATGAATGTTATCGAATTGAACGAAGCTTTTGCTTCGCAAGCGCTCGCTGTGTTGCGTGCGTTGGGCGTTCCCGACGATGCGCCGCACGTAAATCCCAATGGCGGTGCGATCGCTCTCGGCCATCCGCTCGGCGCGAGTGGCGCGCGTCTGGTAACCACGGCCATGTACCAACTTCTGCGCACACAAACGCACTATGCGCTCTGCACCATGTGCATAGGAGTCGGCCAGGGAATCGCGGTGATTTTGGAACGCGTTTAGCAAAATGCCTATCGCACACGTCAACGGCGCTCACATTCATTATCAGATCGAGGGGCCGGCGCACGCGCCCGCACTGGTGCTCTCCAATTCGCTGGGCACTAATTTCGCGATGTGGGATGCGCAGATCCCGGAGTTGCGGAAGCATTTCCGCGTGTTGCGCTATGACGCGCGCGGGCACGGGCAAAGCGAGGTCACTCCCGGGCCATATTCTTTCGAGCAATTGGGACGCGACGTGCTTGCGCTGGCGGATGAAACGGACATCGGGAACTTTTTGTTTTGCGGATTGTCGATGGGCGGCGTGACGGGCATGTGGCTGGGCATTCATGCCGGCAAGCGATTGCACAAGCTGGTGCTGTGCAGCACGGGCGCGAAGATCGGCAACGACGAAATCTGGGATGCGCGGATCGAAACGGTGCGCAAGGGCGGCACGAAATCGATTGCGGCGGGGGCCATGGAGCGCTGGTTTACGCCGCGATTCCGCGAGAGCGCGCCGGAAATTGTGAAGCGCGTGAAACACATGGTGGAGAGCACCAGCACGGAAGGATACATCGCGTGCTGTGCGGCGCTGCGTGAAGTGGACCTGCGCGAAAGCATCGCCGCAATCGCGTCGCCAACCCTGGTGATATCCGGCACGCACGATCCGGCCACGCCGGCGGCGGATGGGCGATTTATCGTGCAGCACATTCCGGGCGCGCGCTATGTCGAGCTCGACGCCGCGCATTTGTTGAACATCGAGCAACAGGATCGATTTACGGCGGAACTGAGCGCCTTTCTTACAAGCTGAACTTAACGTCCGGCCGGGGACTTCGCGGCGCTTTGTGGTACTGGCTCCTTGACTAGAATCGGCGAGCGCGGAAAAGCAAAGTTTCCGGCAACGTCATCCACGACGTTGACCTGGCACACGTAGAAGCCTGGCTTTAGAGCCTGCAGCGGCAGATCGATTTGAAAAATCACCGCTTTGCGGTCCGGCGCGGTAACCTCATTCGCCACGACCGGCTTCGATTCGTAAACCTTCGCGCCTCCTTGCAAGAATTCGATGCTGGTGAGGACGCGCACGCTCTCCCGCGGCCCTTTCGCCGGCGGAGCCTTGGCACTTTCGTTGGCAGGCGCGTTCGCGCTGCCATTCGCCGGGCCGTTCCCACGGGTAGCCGCCGCAGGATTTTTCCCGCGCGCGGCGTCGTAAACCTCGTACTGCAGATAGAGGTGCTGGTCCTGCGTGAAAACGTGGGTGATGTTGGGCACTAGCTCGGTTTGGTCCTGCACCAGGGGATGCGGGCCGCTGGTCTTCTTCGCGCCGGCCGGAACGCGCTGGCTGCTGAGCACGACGGAGCTCATGCGCAGAGGCGCCTTGCGCAAATCGGGAATTTGCACATCGGTCTCGAACGAGCCCATGCGCCCGGTCTGATTTTCGCGCACGACAAATTTCAGGTGATAACTTCCCGGCGCAAGGAGGAACCCGGTGTTGTACTGCACATTCTTGCGGCGGACCTGCTGAGCGCTGTCTAGCGCGAGCTTCACCGTGTCGCGCAGATGGCCAACGGCAAACTTTCCATCCGCGCGCACCTCGCCGAGCACATCGATCGTGGCGTTGTCTTTGTCTTTCGCTTGCACGAACGGAATTTGCGACCCCGGGATTACCAGCGAAACCGAAAGGTAGTAGTGCATATCATCCTGCCGGAAATACGCGGCGCCGGCGTAAACGGCCACGTTGGTCTGCGACAACTCCGAAGCTAGTTCGTCTTGTATCTGCTGCTCGCGGTCCGCGCGATTCAGATGCTCGAAGTCGCGCCCGGCATAATAGCCGAAGCGATAGTCGAGCTTCAGGTCCTGCCGATTGAGTTGCACTTTCAGGTGCCGGAACCTGCCGTCCTTCAGCGCATTTGTGCTGGTGAAACCGAGAACGTAGTAGGCGGAGCTGTCCTTTTGCACTTGCGAAAAGACCGCGGTGAAATCATTGGAGTCGAAGAAGGCCTTGCCGCCGGTGTCTGAAGCCAGCGTGGATAGCGTCTCCTGTGTTGCCGCGTTGCTGCTGAGGTCGTTGAGCACCGCGGCTCCGTTGTAGGCGGACTGGCCGTGCAGGCTCGCATTCTGTGCCTCGCCGCCGGGAGGGAATGCCTGCAAGCCGCGGATATCGACCGGATAGATGGAGACGTTGGCTTTCACCGCGGAAGCCGTCGCAGCGCGCAATGCTGACTGGTTGTCCACGCCGTTCTGGCTGATGCCGTTGCTGAAATAAATGATGGCTTTCTTCTGCGAGATTTTTCCGAGGCTCTGTATGATCGCTTGAATATTTAGCATGTTACGGTGTGCATTGATATTTTTTTATTCGGTGTCGTCGGCGG
>CATPAM010000361.1 GCA_955651735.1 Candidatus Acidiferrales bacterium
ATTCCTTCTTGCAACCGGGCCCCGCGCCCCTCTTCACCGAAGTTCGGCAAGTTGGGCTCGTCGTGCATCTTCGTTCCGATGCCGTGCCCGACAAACTCTCGGACTATCGAGTAACCGTTCTGTTCAACCCAGCTCTGCACCGCGTGGCCGACATCTCCCAGGCGGTTGCCGGCGCGCATCTTGTCAATCGCGCGGTCCAGCGATTCGCGAGTCACGTCCAGGAGCTTTTTCAGCTCAGCATTAATGTGCCCGACAGGGACGGTCACCGCGGAATCCGCGTAGTAGCCGTCCACTTCCATCCCGAAGTCGACCGAGACAATGTCGCCCTCTTTCAGTTTCCGCTTCGGCGACGGAATCCCGTGAACGATCTCGCTGTTCACCGAAGTGCACAGCGCACATGGATACCCGCGGTATCCCTTGAACGCCGCCTTGCCGGGCTTGCCAGCGATTTTCTCCCCGGCAATCTTCTCGAGGTCCATGGTAGTCATCCCGGGCTTTACGGACTCGCGCAGCGCCTTCAACACGTCGTACACGATCAATCCCGCGCGATGCATCTTCTCGAGTTCTTCCGCACTACGCAGATGAATCGCCATCTCTTTTCACGCTCACCCAAGAACGGTGAACTCAACGCGCCCCGCGTACAATGTCGAGCACCTGCCGCTTCACTTCGTCGACGCTCTTCGCGGCGTTCACCTCGTGCAAGCGTCCCAGCCGGCGGTAATACGCGACCAGCGGCTCGGTCTGTCTTTCATACGCTTGTAGCCGGGGCCCGACAATTTCTTCGCGATCATCCGGCCGCTGCTCGAGCTCACCGCCATCATGGTCGCAGCGCAGATCGCATTTCGGCGGGCGCTCGTAAATATTGTAAATCTCGCCACCCACCTTGCACATCCGCCGGCCGGTGATCCGCCGCAACAGCAGCTTCGGATCGATCACAAAGTGCACAACCAGCGCCGGCTTGTAGCCATGCTGGCGCAGCAGAATCGTCAAATACTGCGCTTGCGCCACGGTCCGCGGAAAGCCGTCGAACACGAAACCGTGCGTACAATCCGGCTCTTCAATGCGCTGCGCCACCATCTTGAGCACCAGCGAATCGGGAACCAATTCGCCGCGCTTCATGACCGGCTCGGCCTTTATTCCCAGTGGCGTGCCCTTGGCGATATTCTCGCGGAGCATGTCTCCGGTCGAAAGATGCGGCACACCGTAATGCTTGGCCAACTCTTTCGCTTGCGTACCTTTTCCCGCGCCCGGAGGCCCGAGAAAAATCACAGCACGGTCCAAGTGCTCCACGGACTTGCCGTCCGGAGGCGCTCCGCTGGTGTTCATTACCGCCGGCCGCGCAACCGGCCCTTCCGCGCAAAGCCTTCGTAATTCCGCATGACCAGCTGAGCTTCCAGCTGCTGCACAGTGTCCATGGCCACGCCGACAACGATTAGCAGCGACGTGCCGCCGAAATAAAACTGCACGCCGAGGCCTTTCAGAAACCAAGTCGGGAAGTGGCGATCGAACCAGCCGCCAATGCCCCAGCCGAGATGATCCAAATGGATTCCGGTAATCAGCCATTCCGGCAGCAAGCAAACCAACGCGAGATAAATGGCGCCAATGAACGTCAGGCGCTTCAAAATCTTGCTGACGTGCTCGCTGGTGGTGCGTCCCGGCCGGATGCCCGGAATGAACCCGCCATTCTTGCGCATGTTGTCCGCTAGCTCGGTCGGATTGAAGACGATGCCAACGTAGAAGAACGCGAACAGAATGATCAGGGCCACGTAAACCAGGTTGTAGAGCGGCTCGCCAAAGGCGATGACCTTGCTGAAATCCTTGACGAACGCGTACCTGGTGCCGAACACCAGCGCCGCCGTGGCGGGAAACGCCAGCAGCGAGCTTGCAAAAATCGGCGGAATGACGCCGCCGGAATTGACGCGCAGCGGCAGGTACGAGGATTGCCCGCCCATCACCTTGCGGCCGACCACGCGCTTAGCGTATTGCACCGGGATGCGCCGCTGCCCACCTTCCACGAAGACGATGAAGGCGACGACAGCGATCATCAGGACGATCAGGAAGATCAGGGCCAAGGGGGTAAATGGGCCCCAAGCCCCGGTTTTCGCCAATTCGTAGAGGTTTAGGATGGCGCGCGGCAAGCCGACCACAATGCCTACGAATATGATGAGCGACATGCCATTGCCGATTCCGCGCTCGCTGATCTGCTCGCCCAGCCACATGATGAAGGCCGAGCCGGTGGTCAGGGTCAAGATGGTCATGAACACGAAGCCCGGGCCCGGATGGTAGACCAAGGCCCGGCCGCTGATGTTCGTGCTTTGCAGCGCGGTGGCGATGGTGGTGGACTGGATAACGCTAAGCACAACAGTCAGATAGCGGGTGTACTGGGTAATTTTGCGCCGGCCCAGCTCGCCCTCTTTTTGCAGCTTTTCGAGATACGGAAACACCACGGTCATCAACTGGAGGATGATGGACGCCGTGATGTACGGCATGATGCCGAGCGCGAAAATCGTCAAGCGGCGCAGGTTGCCGCCGCTGAACAGATCGAAGATGCCCAGAACCGAACCTTGCCCCTGTTGGAAAAGAGTCTCCAGCACGCCCGCGTTGATTCCCGGGGTGGGGATATGCGCGCCGATGCGGTACACCGCGAGCAACGCCAGGGTAAACAACACCCTGTTCCGCAAGTCAGGGATGCGGAAGAGGTTGCGGAACGCTTCGATGAATCGGTTCATAACTTAGCCCTGCTTCGTTTCCTTTACGCTACGACCTCGAATGTGCCGCCTGCTTTGGTAATTTTTTCCTTGGCGGACGCGCTGAAGGCATGCGCGTGAATGGCGATCTTGGTGGTCAACTCGCCATCGCCGAGAATTTTTACGCGATCGCGGCTGCGGCGAACGAACCCGTGGGCGCGCAGCAGCTCCGGCGTTACCGTTTCGCCGGCCGGAAAAACGTTCAGTTCCTCCAGGTTCAGGACCGAGTATTCGACGCCGAACGGGTTGTGAAAGCCGCGTTTGGGCATGCGGCGATGCAGCGGCATCTGGCCGCCTTCGAACCCGCGGCGGCGCGAATAGCCGCGCCGGGATTTTTGTCCCTTATCTCCGGAACCGGAAGTCTTGCCGAGCTTGGAGCCCATGCCGCGGCCGACGCGCACCTTGCGATGACGCGAGCCGACGGGCGGACGAAGATTCGACAGGCTCGCGAGAGTGAGCGCGCGCGCAGCGGATCTGGTCGCCGGTTTGCGGCGGCTGCTGTTTTTCTTGGCCGTCTTGCGGCTGCTGGAAACTTTTTTCGCCATATCTTATTCCACCACTTCCACCAGGTGGCGCACTTTATGGATCATGCCGCGCACCGACGGCGTGTCCTCGCGCTCCACGACCTGATGCATTCTGCGCAATCCGAGTCCGCGGATGGTCTGGCGCATGTCATCGGTGCAACTGATGAAGCTGACCACCCATTTCACTTTTACGGTGCCGCCGGGTTTCTTGCCCTCCGCAGCCTTTTTCTTGGCAACCATCAACTCGCCTCACTCACCGCGGCTTTTTGTTCCTTGGGCTGCCTGCCGCTGATTTCGTCGACCGTCTTGGAGCGGGTCTCGGCCACTTGCGCGACATCTTTCAAGCTGAGCAGCGCCGCGAACGTGGCCTTCACAACATTGTGCGGGTTCGAGGTGCCCAGCGACTTGGTGAGCACATTCGTGATTCCCGCGACTTGCATCACTTTGCGCACCGGACCGCCGGCGATAACGCCGGTGCCCTCCGAAGCGGGCTTGAGCAAAACCTGCGCCGAGCCGTAGCGGCCGAGCACTTGGTGCGGAATGGTGGTGCCCTTCATGTTGAGCTTGATCAAATTTTTCTTGGCTTGCTCGATGCCTTTCTTGATGGCCATGGGCACTTCGCGGGCCTTGCCCATGCCGAAACCGGCATGACCTCGGCTGTCGCCCACAACGACCAGCGCCGAGAAACTGAGGTTCTTGCCGCCCTTGACGACCTTGGTGACGCGATTGATGGCGATGACGTCATCCTTGAGGTCGGAAAGATTGACGTCCAGGATGCGCCGCACCGCTAAACTGTCTCGCAAAATTTGCTTCGACATAGGCTTAGAACTGTAACCCCGCTTCCCGCGCCGCATCGGCGAGCGCCTTGACGCGGCCGTGGTACTTGTACCCGCCGCGGTCGAACACTACTTTGCTGACTCCAGCGGACTTGGCACGCTCGGCGATGGCTTTGCCGATGACCTTGGCCGCGGCGACGTTGCCGCCACCCTTGAGATTCTTTTTAGTTTCTTTGTCGACCGAGCTGGCGGAGACCAGGGTCTTGCCGGTGCGGTCGTCGATGACCTGCGCGTAGATGTGGCCCAGCGAGCGGTAAACGCAGAGACGCGGGCGCTCGGTGGTGCCGGAAACCTTGGTGCGCACGCGGGCGTGGACACGCTTGCGATGCAGGTCGCGCGATAATTTTCTGACTCGTGCCGATGCCACTGTCGTCTCCTTTTTCTCTACGCCGTAGCGCCGGCCTTCGCGCCAGCCTTGCCAGCTTTCTTCTTTAAGTGCTCGCCGGTGATGCGAATGCCTTTCTGCTTGTAGGGGTCGGGCGGACGCAGGGAGCGAATGTCCGCAGCCACCTGGCCAACCTGTCCCTTGTCCGCGCCGCTGACAACCAGATGCGTCTGCTTGTCGACCGAAATCTGAATGCCCTCGGGGATCTTGAATTCGATGGGGTGCGATTTGCCGAGTGCGAAAGCGACGGCTTTGCCTTTGAGCTCGGCGCGGTATCCGACGCCAACGATGTCCAGATCCTTCTTGAAGCCTTGCGTGACACCGTGCACCGCGTTGGCGACCAATGCGCGGGCGAGCCCGTGCAGCGCGCGATGCTCTTCGGTGGCGCGCTTGGCGATGAGCGCGCCGTCTTTTTGCTCGAAGGTGATGCCGAAGGGCACACCCACGGTGAGCTTGCCCTTGGGGCCTTGCACTTCGACTTTCCTATCCTGCAGCGCGATTTTCACGCCTTGCGGAACCGGAATTGGCTTGTTGCCGATACGTGACATCGTTTACCAGACCTCGCACAGAAGTTCGCCGCCGATTTTGGCTTTGCGCGCGGCGCGCCCGCTCATCAAGCCCTTCGGCGTGGTGAGAATGCTGATGCCCAAGCCTCCGACGACCGGTCGAATGTCGGCGGAGCCCAGGTACG
>CATPAM010000362.1 GCA_955651735.1 Candidatus Acidiferrales bacterium
ACTGATTTCTGCGCGCGCTAGTCAGCAGTTGTAGGGCGCGCTTTAGCGCGTCCCAGTCCGAGCGCAGCGAGCAGCCTTTCCTCTTTCTTCAATCTCCATTATTGTGTCCCCCCAGTGGCTACTCCCTCCTCACCGCCAAAGCCCACCATCCGCAAAGCCACGCTCCTCTATTT
Organism: Candidatus Acidiferrales bacterium; assembly: GCA_955651735.1. Taxonomy (GTDB): domain Bacteria; phylum Acidobacteriota; class Terriglobia; order Acidiferrales; family UBA7541; genus Acidiferrum. Next base: position 174 of record CATPAM010000362.1, read on the forward strand.
CGTCTTCGTAATGTACTCCTACACCACCGGCGGCCCTTTCGGCCTCGAAGAGCAAGTCAGCAACTCCGGCCCCGGCATGACCCTGCTCTATCACCTGCTCATTCCATTCTTCTGGTGCATTCCGATTTCGCTCGTCGCCGCCGAGCTGACCACCGCGATGCCCGTGCAAGGCGGCTTCTACCGCTGGGTGCGCGCTGCCTTCGGCGATTTCTGGGGCTTCCTGGCCGGCTGGTGGAACTGGACCGCCTCGTTTCTTCTCGGCAGCGCTTACGCCGTCCTCTTCGCCGACTACCTCGGTTTCTATTTCCCGCAGCTCACCGGACGCAATCATTACCTCGTAGCCGCCGCGCTCATTGCCGCCATCACCTACATCAACGTGCGCGGCATCCAGATGGTCGGCCACATTTCCACTCTGCTCGAAATTTTCGTCCTCGTCCCCATCGCCGTGATGACTGTGATGGGCCTGGCACAATGGAAACACAACCCCTTCGTCCCCGTGGTTCCCCCGCACAAACCCTTCTTCCAGGTCTTCGGCGTAGGACTCGCTCTCGGCGTCTGGCTCTACTCCGGCTACGAACAGCTCTCCACCGTCGCCGAGGAAGTCGACAATCCCCGCCGCACTTTCCCCCGCGCCCTTGCCTTCGTCGTCCCTCTCTCCATCACCACCTATTTCCTGCCCACCTTCGCATCCCTCGCCTCGCTCGACAACTGGCAGCAATGGCATGGCGACTATTTCTCCGTAGCCGCAAAACTTATCGGCGGCCCGCTCCTCGGCGCGTGGGTCGCGCTCGCCGCGATGGTGACCAACGCCGCCCTCCTCAACAGCACCGTCCTCGCCACCACGCGCATGCCCTTCGCTCTCGCCGAAGACAAATTTCTCCCGCGCTTTCTTACCCGCGTCCATCCTCGGTTCGGCACTCCCGCCGTCTCCATCGTCGTTTCCGGCGCGATCTACGCGGCCTTCGCCATGTTCACGCTCACCCAGCTCATCGCGGTCTACGCCTGGCTGCGCGTAGCCACCTCCGTGATGACCGTACTTTCCGCCTGGAAGCTCCGCCAGCACAAGCCCGAAATGCCGCGCGCCTTCGTGATCCCCGGCGGACGCAAAGGCTTGCTCTACGCCGTCGCCGCGCCCGTCTTGCTCGGCATCCTCGCCACAGCCGGCAGCGTCGCCGACAGCGTCCAGCGCGGCGACCGCCTGGTCTTGCTCTCCGCGCCCGCCGCAATCCTGCTGGGACCGTTAGCGTTTGCCGTTTCGCAGTGGTGGCGGAGTCACTCTTCTGCGTAGAATTTCTGGTAACCGATTCAATGACCACAAAAGAAAAAACCTTCTGGCTTGATACCGTCGACATTCCCACACCCGCCCTGCGCGAATTCCCCCAGCGCGTCGACGTCGCCATCCTCGGCGCCGGTTTCACCGGTCTCTCTGCCGCTCGCTCGCTAGCTCGCGGCGGCGCATCCGTCGCCGTTTTTGAATCTCAAACCATCGGCTGGGGCGCCAGTTCCCGCAACGGTGGTATGGTGCTCACCGGACTGAAGCTCCCCGCCGTCACGCTCATCTCGCGCTATGGCAAAGAAGCCACGGCGCGCATGTATGCCGCTTCCCTCGAATCGATCGATCTTGTGGAAAAACTGGTCCGCGAAGAAAATATCGCCTGCGACTTCGCCCGCTGCGGCCATCTCGAAGTCGCCTGCAAACCAAAACACTTCGACGACTTCCGCCGCAGCGCGGAAGCCATCGCGCGGGATTTTGGCCATCAGCAGCGCCTCATCCCGAAAGACCAACTGCAATCCGAAACCGGCTCCACCATCTATCACGGCGGCCTCGTCGACGCTTCCAGCGCCGGCGTAAATCCAGCCCGTTACGTAGCCGGTCTCGCCCGCGCCGCCGAACGCGCCGGTGCCGCTATCTTCGAACACTCGCGTGTCGACGAAATCCAGCGCGAAGGTGCGCAAGGATGGAAGATTGCGGCCGCGCGCGGAACGCTGCGCGCCCAAAATGTCCTCGTCGCCACCAGCGGCTACACCAGCCGCGTCACTCCCGCATTGCAGAAGAAAATCATTCCCATCGGCTCCTACATCATCGTCACCGAAGTCCTGCCGGAAAAACTCGCCGCTGAACTAAGCCCTCGCAATCGCATGATCTACGATTCCAAAAACTACCTGTACTACTACCGTCTGACTCCCGACCGCCGCATGCTCTTCGGCGGCCGCGCCGCGTTCTTCCCGGAAACCAGCAGCACCATTCGCCGCAGCGCCGAAATTCTTCATCGCGGCATGCTCACCGTCTATCCCCAATTGCGCGACGCTAAGATCGAATACGTCTGGGGCGGCACGCTCGACTTCGCCTTCGACATCATGCCCCACGCCGGTCAGCTCGACGGCCTGCACTTTTCCCTCGGCTACGCAGGCCACGGCGTAGGTATGTCCACCTACCTCGGCGACAAAATCGCGCATTCGATTCTCAGCGGCCGCGACGAAAATCCATTCGCCGCCATCCCGTTCTCCGGCGCGCCGCTCGGCCTTTACAACGGCCGCCCCTGGTTCCTCCCTGCCGCCGGCCTCTGGTACAGACTCCTCGACTGGCTCACGTAAATTTGGAGTGCGGCGGTCTTGTTTGCCC
>CATPAM010000363.1 GCA_955651735.1 Candidatus Acidiferrales bacterium
CTGCGCTACGAGCGCGATCCGGTAACGGAGCTAATCGCGCAGGGCACCAGCCTGCTGCTGAATATTTCCGCGTCGCCCTACACCATCAACAAACGTACGCTGCGGCTGGAGATGCTGCGTTCCATTGCCATGACCCACAAACGCCCGGTAATTTATGTGAACCAGGTGGGCGGGGACGACAGCTTGATTTTTGACGGCGCGAGCATGGCAGTAACCGCCGATGGTAGAGTCGCGGCGCAGGCGCTGGCCTTCGAGGAAGATCTGGTCCTCTTCGACACGGAAACGGGAGAGGGCGAATTTCATCCGCAGCCTCCGGAAGAGATTGAATACGCCTATCGGGCTCTGATCGTTGGGACGCGCGATTACGTTTCTAAGTGCGGATTCAAGAAAGTGCTGGTCGGACTGAGCGGCGGCATCGATTCGGCGGTTGTGGCGTCGATTGCCGTGGACGCGCTTGGCGCAGAAAACGTGCAAGGCGTGTCCATGCCGGGACCGTTTTCGAGCGAGGGCAGCAAGCAGGATGCAAGAGCGCTGGCGCATAACCTCGGCATAAGCATGGTCACCATTCCGATTAGCGAGGTATTCGAGTCGTACCTGAAGGCGCTGGCTCCGGCGTTCGGCAATCGCGCTCCGGATGTGGCCGAGGAAAATATCCAGGCACGCATCCGCGGGAATTACTTGATGGCGCTCTCCAACAAGTTTGGTTCGATGCTGCTCAGCACGGGAAACAAATCGGAGCTGGCGGTAGGTTACTGCACGCTGTACGGAGATATGGCCGGCGGACTCGCGGTTATCTCGGATGTGCCCAAGCTGATGGTGTATGAGCTGGCGCGCTGGATTAATCGCGAAAGGGAACTGATTCCCACTTCGACGGTCGAGAAGGCGCCTTCGGCCGAGCTGCGCCCGAACCAGAAGGACGAGGACAGCCTGCCGCCTTACGACGTCCTGGACCGCATCCTGAAGGCGTACATCGAGGATTTACGCAGCCCGCAGGAGATTGCCGATAAGTACGGCTTCGACCTGAAGCTGGTGCGCGATATAGCGCTGCTGGTGGACCGCAACGAATACAAGCGCAAGCAGGCTGCGCCGGGTCTGAAGATCACGTCGCGTGCTTTTGGATTTGGGCGGCCGTTCCCTATTGCGCAGCGGTTTATTCCGTGAACATTTCCTAAGTTGCGAGAAGAGGTCGACGTGAAAAGATTTAACACAGAGTGCGCGGAGGAAAGCGCACAGAGGTCGCAGAGAAGAATATGGATTTCCGCGCTCGCCACCGTGTTGACCCTGGCCTGCGCGCCTGGGTTGGTTCTGGGACAGACTTCCGCGCCGGCGGCGTCGACCAGTAAAACTTCTGCGGGAGCGCCGCCTACGGCCCTGCAGAAAAGCGTTGAGGCGTACCTGCGGAATCTTTACGCTTTTGGGCCCGATGTGCAGCTTACCGTGTCCCTTCCGAAGGAGAGCGAAGTGCCGGGCTTGCTGGAGACTACGGTCGACGTGAAGGACGGCGAGAATTCGCAGTCGGCGAAGTTTTATCTCAGCAAGGACGGCAAGTATCTGGTGCGCGGAGAAGTATCGGACCTGTCGAAAGATCCCCTGGCCGAAACGCGGGCGCGTATTCAGATGAACGATGCACCATCGCTCGGCGACCTGAAGGCGCCGGTCACCTTGGTGGAGTTTTCGGACTTTCAATGCCCGGTCTGCCGCAGCCTGCACGATGTCTTGCGCAGCTTGCTGCCGAATTATCCCCAAGTCCGCGTCGTCTTCAAGGATTTCCCGCTCGAGTCGCTGCACCCCTGGGCCCGGACGGCTGCGCTGGCGGGTCGCTGCGCCTACCAGCAAGACCCGAAGGCGTTCTGGAAGGTCTATGACGCGATTTATGACCAGCAAGAGGTTATATCCGCCGCGAACGCCTGGACGAAGATGGCTGAATTTGCCGCTGCGTCCGGGCTAAACCCGGACACGTTTAAGGCCTGCCTGGCCAGCCCGGAAGCTGCGGCCGCGGTGGACGCCAGCCGGGCCAACGGTCAACATCTCGAGGTCAATAGCACACCGACGGTCTTTGTGAATGGACGACGGCTGGTGGGCGCCGATCCAATACTGCTCGAGCAGTACATTAAGTACGAACTCACACAGCAGAAAGTCGCGAAGAACTAGCGCCGCCGGTTTCGTGGGCTCTAACTTCATTCTCGGAGTCCGACCTCGGCACAGAACGGGACCGTGGCGGGGCAGAGCGGCCCTCGAATCCTGTCAAATCCTTTGTGGGAGTCAGGCTGTGGAAGGCGGGTCCTGGCGGATTTCGTAGTTAACATAATATTACTTATACGACGCGATGTCGCCCGGAATCTCTGCGATTTCCACAGCTTTTTCTTTGGCGGAATCGCTGGCCGGGGTCTGCGCGCTGCTCTGTTGAAGCTGAAACCGACAACGCCGGAAAACAGCGAACTCGGCGGGATTGCGTTCTGATAGGTGGGCATAGCGACTCCTTGATCCCGTGGTTTCTGATTGATTTCTCGCGGGTTACGAACGGTTCCGTTGGGTCGCTAAAAAATAAAAATGCCTCCGGCGGTGGCGGAGGCATGGCTAAAATTCGCGGCGCAAAAAGCAAAATGCCCCGAAGCTGATCGGGGCGCGATTTTCTACAAGGACTAATGTGTACACCGATTTCCACTTTTTTGTTGAGAGAAATTTTCAACTTTTTCTTGAACTCGTTTATTTTCAGGAGCATAGTTGCGCCACTCCCATCCCAATTCGTCCTTGCGCTGCCTGGCCTTGCGCCGGGTTCCGCGCAAATCAAGGAGGACACATGCCGCATTATCTGAGTCAAGTGAGCTACACGCCGGAAGCTTGGGCGCGGCTCATTGCCAATCCCCAGGACCGCATCGAAGCGGTGCGCGGGCCGATCGAAAAGCTCGGCGGGCGCATCCACAACGCGTTTTTCGCCTTTGGCGAATACGATGTCGTGGTCATCACCGAAATGCCCGATAACGTCAGCGCAGCGGCGATCGCCATTGCCTTCGCGGCGGGCGGTTCCGTGAAAAGCGAGAAGACCACGCCGCTGATGACCACAGCGGAAGCGCTGGAGGCCATCAAAAAGGCCGGGACAACCGGATATCGGTCGCTCACTGCGGGCACCAGCGCCGCTGCTGCGCGTCCCTAAACTGGTTGGCTCTACCGGCGCAGCCTGCCTGCAGCAAGGCAGGCTGCGCCGCCTAACCTCCAACGAACAAGCAGTCGCCAGCGGTTCCGGGCATTTCTTGAAAGGGGCAAATGATTTCTGGCGCGCACGTAATTGTCTACAGCAAAAACGCCGAGGCGGACCGCGCATTTTTCCGCGACGTCCTGGGGTTCAAGTCCGTGGATGCAGGTCAGGGCTGGCTGATTTTCGCGCTGCCGCCTGCAGAAGCGGCGTTCCACCCGGGCGAGGAGAATGGTGTCCACGAACTCTATCTCATGTGCGACGATCTGAAATCCGAAATGGCCGCCCTAGCGAAGAAGAACGTTAAGTGCTCTGAAATTCAGGAAGCGCAATGGGGCTCCATTACGAAGATGCGGCTTCCCGCTGGAGGCGATGTCCACCTGTACCAACCGAAGCATCGCAAGGCTTTAGACATGAAATGAAGCGCCTGTCCCCTGTTCGCAATACCTAAGAGCAATTCAAACTGACGGGTTCGCGCCCATTGGGAGGACACGTTGATACATTTGCTCCAGAAAGTAAGTCTGCTGATGGTCGCGCTTGTAATGGGCGGTACGGCGCTGCATCAAAGCCCCGCGCTGTCGCAACGGCCGGACGAGACGAAACCGCTCGTCGATCAATCTGCGCAACCCGCTGCGCGGCAAAAGCAGCCCACCGCCGCGGAACTCAGTGCCAAGGAGACGCCAGCGTCCGCGGTGCTGCGAACCTTCGAGTATGAGGAATACGAATTCCGCTCCGCTGCTGCGGCCATGCCTGCGGACAAATACGGCTACCGGCCGGCGCAGGGCAACTACGGCGGCGTATTTCCAGGTTATGGCCCGAAAGAGCTGCGCACCTTCGCTGAGCAGGTGAAGCATGTGGCCTGCGCCAACTTCGGCTTCTCTGCCGAGCTCGACGGCAAGACGCCACCTCCAGACTGCGACAAGGGCGGCCCCAACCCGGCGAAAACTCGCGACGAGCTGGTCGTCTATCTGCGCGACTCGTTCAAAGCGTTGAAGAAATCCATTGGTGCGATGACGCCGAAGAATATGTTCGATCCCATCGAAGGGCCTTACGCGGGTCCAGAGACGCGTCTAGGGATGGCTAGTGTGGCCATCTCGCACGTAGCCGACCACTATGGCCAGCTTGTGCTATACATGCGGCTCAACGGCATCGTGCCGCCGGCCAGCCGCCCGAACCCACCGGAGCTGAAGGATTGAGTGCGTCGTAGCAGAACTTGCGAGACGCAATTGGAGGAAACGACATGAAGCGGACGCTGTACCTCGCGAGTGGAGTTTCTGTGCTATTCACTACGCTGGCTTTTGGCCACATCATGTTCCACGACACGACGCACATGATGAGGCATCATGACGAGAGCGCCGTGTTCCTCACCATGCATACGATTGTGGCGGTCGCGCTCGGCGTTCTCTCGCTGATCGGTGCGTATTTTCTTCTGACCGGCTGGCGGCGCCAAAGCTCCAACTGAGCGCAGGGCCACTCACGGCAGAGCGTTCGGCAGGCGCAACCTGGGCTACAATCTTTGCGTGCAAAATCAAACGATGCTGCCGTGGCTCACGGGCATTCGGTTGCACCCGATCAAGTCGCTCGAGCCTGTATCGGTGCACGAGGCGCGCATCGGACCTGGCGGCGGACTCGAACACGACCGCGCTTGGGCGCTCTTCTC
>CATPAM010000364.1 GCA_955651735.1 Candidatus Acidiferrales bacterium
CGCGAAGATAGTAAGCGCCAGCACGACCCAAACAAAATGCGCAATGTGTGCGTAAGTGGACAGACTTCCCCCTACGTTGCAACTAACATGCGCATGTAGGAAAAAACAAGAAGACTTTCGCGCAGACCCCACCTCTCGTCTGATCGTCTCGGCTTCGTCCTACATAACCAGCCATCGGAAAAACTCGCAACTCTTGGGAGGACATTCGGATGAAAAATGTAAAAGCAGCATTTTGTTTGCTCGCAATCACTATGTTCAGCGCCACGGTACTGTGCAGCGCTCGAGCCGATACATGGGACAAGAAAACTGTCGTCACTTTCAATCAGGCCGTGGAAGTTCCGGGGAAAGTTCTACCCGCGGGGACATACACGTTTCAGCTCTTAGATTCGCCTTCCGATCGGCACATTGTTCAGATTTTCAGTGCAGACGGCACCCACATCATCGCCACCATCCTGGCCATCAACAACTACCGTTTGCAACCGACCGGCGAAACGGTCATGAAGTTCAGCGAAAGACCGGGCGATTCTCCGGACGCTCTTCGCGCTTGGTTCTATCCCGGCGACAACTTTGGGCAGGAATTCGTCTATCCAAAGGTTCGTGCGATTCAGTTGGCACAGACGACGAAGGTAATCGTGCCAGCCGTCGCCGTCGACACGTTTGACGACGACACGATGAAGACAGTTCCGATCGTGGCCGTCACACCCGACGAGAAAGAAGTTGAAGTGGCCACGGTCATCCAGACCACTCCGACCGCGCCAGCCGCTGCGGCACCAGCCGCGGAAACCGAAGAACTGCCCCAAACAGCAAGCCTAATGCCGTTGCTCACATTACTTGGTGCGGCATTCATTGGCCTTGCTCTCAGCCTGAAGCTTATCTTAAAGCAAGCTTCGTAAATGTAGGAAGCTCCTGCGCGTCGCGGACGTGATGTCTCCATCACGTCCCGCTTCGCGAGAAAGCCTTTCCGTGCCCCCCATCTTAGATTGTTCCAAGTATCTTCTGGAAAGGCGCCGCCTTTTTCTTGCTCCCTTCTTGCTCTTCCTCGGCATCACTGGCTACTCAAAATCTCTCATTACGGTGGGCTCCGCCACTGTCGCCGGTCAGGCGAATATTGCCGTGGCCGCCAACCTCGTGCTGCTGCCTGTGAACGTGACTAACGCGCGTGGAACCTTCGTCTCGGGTCTCAAGTCGCGGGACTTCCGTGTCTACGAAGACGGAAAGCTCCAAGACCTAACCGTATTCGAACAAGGAGATACTCCTGTTACCGTGGGGCTCGTAGTTGACCACAGCAGAAGCATGGGCTCAAAGCTCCCAGGTGTCGTTATTGCGGTGTCTTCCTTCATACATTTGAGCAACCCACAAGACGAAATGTTCGTCGTGGATTTCAACGATGACGTGTCGATTGAACTTATGAAGGGAAAGGCATTTTCAAGCGACGCAAAGGAGCTTGAAGAGGCTCTCACGGCCGTCTCAGCGCGGGGACGAACCGCGCTTTATGATGCTGTGAGTGAGGGACTCCACCATCTGCAGTATGGCCGTTGGGGGAAGAAAGCACTAATCGTTGTCAGTGACGGGGGAGACAACGCCAGCCATCTGAAGTATTCCCAGGTGCTGGCACAGGCTCGCCAGTCACAGGCATTGATCTATTCCGTTGCTCTATTGGGCGCGGACGAAGAAGAGAATCCGAAGGTCCTTCAGCGGCTCTGCAAGGATACCGGTGGAGTAGCGTTTTTCCCTGGTCCAAAGGATCGCGTCGCGGACATCTCTAAAGAAATCGCCCGAGATCTTCGCGAGCAGTACACGCTCGGGTATGTACCGCGAAACATGAACGGCGCCGATCCCTTTCGGAAAATTGAAGTGAAGGTGACCGCGCAAAACTATGGCAAAGTGCGCGTGCGAACCCGGCTGGGCTACTCTCCTACGGCGGACAAACAGTCCACGGTGCAGCCGCGATCGGGGACGAGATGAATCTGCTGGCTCGGGAACCGAAAGGAATCTCGCCGACCCGAGCCCACATCCTCGGTGGCGCCTGCTACTTTTTTCTGGCCCTCGGAGTACTCGCGCTGGGCTACGCCGGCTTCGTCTTCGCTGACTCGCATGTGTATCAGGCCCTCGAAATGAAGAAATTCAAGCAGGCGGGCCTGCTTTCGGAACCGCACATCTTGGCGGAAGGCGACGTAATTGGCGAAATTCAAGTACTCCGCTTGGATCTCAACGCGATTGTTGTCCAGGGCGACTCCCCTGCTAACTTGCGGAGAGCCGTAGGCCACATTTCGACTTCGGCTTTGCCTGGGGAACGGGGCAATGTCGCTTTGGCTGGTCACCGGGACACTTTTTTCCGCCCACTGCGAGACATCCGGCTGGGCGACAGGGTTAACTTCAACACTCCAGAACATCGCTTCGAGTACATCGTGGAGTCAATTGATGTCGTTGGACCCAATGACATTCAAGTGTTGGAACCATCGACCGGTCGAGAGCTGACATTCGTCACTTGCTTCCCGTTTCATTTTGTAGGCCCGGCGCCGAAGCGTTTCGTCGTCCATGCCCGTGAGGTTGATGGGCCGGTACGCGAGCAGCTTGCCAAGGAGTGAAGCCATTACCCGATTGCGTTCAGTACGATTCTCCTGTACTCACCGCAATATCGTTAAAAACGCAAAAGTGTACTCAAGTGAACAGACATAGAGTTTCAGGTCGGGCTAACATCAGTGGCCTGGGGAATTGATAAGACAGTATGAAACCGATCATGTGGGTTGGCATTCTTTTGGTCGTTCTGGGCGCGCTGGCCATCGCATACCAGGGATTTAATTACACCCATCAAGAAAAAATACTCGACGTCGGACCGATCCATGCCACCGCGGAAGAACATGACCGAGTGTCCATTCCACCGGTCCTCGGCGGGCTCGCGCTGGTGGCAGGAATCGCCTTGCTCGTTGTTGGAGCGAAAAAGAATTCTTAGCTCGAGACGACGAAAGTGCCCCGCTGAGAGTCGGGTAACGATGGCCCTCTCTTAAACTTGAACCGAGTTGAATGTTCTTCAGCCAAAGGTCGTCAGACGTAAACGTCAGCAAGAGAAATTTTGACCGTGGAGGTCAGCGATGAAACGATACTTAGTTGGAGCAATGTGTCTTACTCTCGTAGCAGCCGCAGTCTATGCCAAGAAATTGAATAACGAACAGAAACGCCTGGAAAACTGCGGTGTTGTCATGCAAGAAGTGCTCAACATCCCCGACAGTATTCCTAAAGAGCTCTTGGAAAAGGCCGAGTGCGTTATCGTGATTCCGTCCGTCCGCAAGCTTGCATTTGGAGTAGGCGCGAGCTACGGGCGCGGCGCAATGGTTTGCCGCAAGGGCGAGAAATTCAATGGATCTTGGGGAGCTCCCGCAATGTACGCGCTAGAAGGCGGCAGTGTCGGCTTTCAAATCGGCGGAGAAGCTACCGACCTGATCCTACTGGTGATGAATGACAGAGGCATGGAATCGATTCTCAGCAGCAAGATTAAATTGGGAGCGGATGCTTCCATTGCTGCAGGGCCCAAAGGACGTGACGCTTCCGCGGACACTGACGCTTGGATGCGCGCTGAGATCCTCAGTTATTCGCGTTCCCGCGGTGTGTTCGCCGGCGTCTCCCTCGAAGGATCCACGCTTCGCCCCGACGATGAGGCAAGCGAACAGGTCTACGGACATGCCATCAAGGCAAAGGACATCGTGAGAAGTGAGACGATGGGTGTGCCCGAAACAGGCCGCCATCTCGTCAACACCTTGCAAAAGAACGCGCCGCACAACGAATCCGAACGCGCTTCGACTCCGTAGTTGGTTAGCAGCTTGCCGAGGGTTTCCTCATCTCGGCATTGCCAATCTTCGGGAAGACAAGGCCAAACTGCAAAGGTCGATTGCCTTTGCAGTTTGGCCTTTGCCTTTTCAGATCATTGCGCATCAACCATCCGCCTGAAGTGAAGGCCAATTGTGAGTGCATGCGACGAGGACTGTGCGGCAGTGCCCTCAAGGGATCATTTGTGACGTCGGTCGCCGCTGTGTTCCGAATGGCCGTTGGCGTCCAGCCAGCTCAGGAGAGAGCGAATGCTGCCGCGCGCCAGAGCAATACTTGAATCGGCGGCGCCATAGTAGAGATTGATAGTGTCCCCATCGGCGGCCACGGTGTAGCCGCAAGGAAATACGACGTCTTGGACATCTCCCTGACGCTCGTACTCCGCCTCTGGCGCAAACATCCAGGAATCCCCACGGATCAGACATCTATCCGGCTGTTGAAGATCGAAGAGAGCCAGGCCCAGCCGATAGATGGAACTCGAAGGCGTCCGTCGCACGCCGTGATAGATCATCAGCCAGCCTCTTGAAGTTTCAATCGGCGGCGGCGACATGCCAATCTTGTTTGCATCCCACCAGGCGCCGCGGCGGGCTTCGAGCATGAGCTTGTGAGTTCCCCAATGACGCAAATCGGGAGAATACGAGATCCAGACGTGCGCCCCGAGAGGCGTCATGGGCCGATGGATCAATGCCCAGAACCCACCGATCCTGCGTGGCAGCAGGGCGGCGTCCTTGTCGTCTGGCGGCATGACGACACCAATTCTTTCGAAGCTCCGAAAGTCCTCCGTCAGGGCCAAAGACACTCCGGGACCCCCGCGAGAGTAGGAAGTGTAAACCACAGCAAATTTCTTGAGTTCCGGCATGTAGGTAATGCGTGGATCCTCGATGCCCCAAATTTCCTCAGGGTATTGGTCGGGTTTGGGTAACAGTGTCGGTTCACGATCGATTTGCCAATCATCAGCACCGTTTACCGACCGGGCCGCACACAGGTGCGAGAGTCCGCGACGATCTTCCACGCGGCAAAGCAGCAGCGTGGAACCGTCAGGCAGAAGAGTTGCACCAGCGTTGAAAACGCTGTTGATGGAATACGGCCAATCCTTTCCTGTTAGGATTGGATTGGCAGCGTGCCGGCAAAACAGCGTTTCGTATTGTTTCGTCATTGCCTTCATCTGAATTTCACCACGCTCCTGGAATCGATTTCTCAAGGTTTTGCTCAGGCTAAGAGTAACGCCTGCTTGTCAAGGCTTTTCTGAGTGCCGTCGGCTTTTTCCAACTTACGCATTTCCAGGAGCGCCATCAGAAAGGACAAAGTGGACTCCGCACCCTGATTTTCATTTGCCCGGTCGGGATGCAAGCCGTCTCGACAACCGCCGGTAGTCGGATCGTAGAGCGCGATTTGAAGGTCGTTGTCTCCCAAAAACCAGTTGAACGCGCACCACGCCTCTTTGCGCCAGTGGTCTTTCCCCGTAGCGCGGTAGGCCTGCACGCATGCTGAAACGACCGCACAAGCTTCGACGGGTTGTTGATCGAAACGGGCCTTTTCCGTTTTCTTGGAATAGAAGCCTTGCGATCCGATGGGCACGAAGTGACCCTTCACATCGCAACGCTGAATCGTGACCAGCCAATCGAGGGCTTCAAGTCCCGCCGAAACCATCTCTTCGTTTGCGGCGCGTATCCCCGCTCGAATCAGAGCTTGCGGCAATCGTGCATTAGAATACGCGAGGACATTTTCAAACCAATTCCAGTCAGCGGAATGGCTGACGCGGTAGGAATTCAACAATCGATTTGCCAAAATATCGGATGCACTGAGCGCAGCGCGATCTCCTGGGAACGAGTCGAGATACTCCTGCACTCCCAGCAAGGCAAAAGCGCAGGCGCGAGGACTCTTAAATTCGATAGCGGCGGGAACAGCCAGTTCAAACATGCGCCCCGCAGCTCCTCTCCATCCCGCGTTATTGGATCTGCCGAGAACAGTCCCCAGTCCCCACAACGCTCGCCCGTGACTGTCTTCCGAGCCCTCCGACTCCTGCCATTCGTGTTCGTAACTCAGGCAGTTTCTGAACCGTCCAGTGGCTGGATCAAATGCAAGCCACAGGAAGGCGAGATACCGAGAGGCTAAATCGGTCACTGTTAGCGCGCCAGCTGCGTACTCTTCCAAAAGAATGGCTACGATTAGTGCGCGGGCGTTGTCATCTGTCGTGTAACCTTCCGGATAGTTAGGGACCACGAAAACCGCATGCTCGAGGATTCCGGTGTGGTCTGTCATTCGATACAGGTGGTCCAAATTTATGGTTGGAAGGTGGTCGAGAGTCTTTTCCGTATGCTGCGCCGAGAATGTGGCGCGGGGATTTCGCAGGCGCTCGTTGTATATGCGCTCAAAACTCTTCATATATTTCTGTGCAACGCGATTCCACACCATGTCTCTTGCGTAAAGATAGGCGCGTTTCCGCATGGCGTGCCTTGCGGTGTCGTTGTCCAGAAGTTCGACTGTTTTTGCGGCAATGGCTTCCGGATCATCAAAGGGAACAAGCGCGCCACGCTCGGCATCCAACAGCTCGATTGCGTGCAGGTAGGGCGTCGAAATGATTGCTTTGCCGGCGCTCAAAGCATACGCGAGCGTACCGGAAACGACTTGCGCTTTATGCTTGTAAGGCGTGATGTAAATGTCTGCCGCGCCGATCAATTCAACCATCTCTTGAGGGCTCACGAAGCGATTGCGAAAGATCACATTGGCTTCAACTCCGAGATCGCTCGCCAGTTTCTGCAAGTAAATGCGGTATTTGTCGCCTTCACGCCGCAAGACATGCGGATGAGTCGCACCAGCAACCATGTAAATAACATTGCTATGACGCGACAGGATTTTTGGCAGAGCCTGGATAACATTTTCTATGCCCTTGTTTGGCGAGAGCAGGCCAAACGTGAGCAAGACTTCTTTTCCTTCCGTTCCGAACCCGTCTTTGTAGAAGCTGGGATCCGTAAAGGGCAAATCGGGAATGCCATGCGGAATCAGGTCGATCTTGTCGATGGGAACGCGGAATACTTCCTGCAGGATCTCCGCAGAGTGCTGGCTCATGACGATCATACGGTCTGATAGGGCCGCAATCTCCTCCAAAACCGCGCGCTGGTCAGGATTTGGATCGCGAAGGACGGTGTGCAAGGTAGTTGCGAACGGCATTCGCAGGCGCCGCAGAAGCTCCAGGATATGCCCGCCGGCACGTCCTCCAAAGATTCCATATTCGTGTTGCAGGCAAACCAGATCGATATTGCTGAAATTTAGAAAGTCGGCGGCCTGCCGGTAGGAAGCCAGCTCATCTTCGGACAGCTCGAACCGCACTCGGACGGGATAGGCATAACCCTCGTCGGTATCGTTAACCGGGAGTGCCAACAGCTCCGTCGCTCCGTATTCGGCATGAATGGCATCGCATAAATCAGTTGTGAACGTGGCGATTCCGCACCGCCTCGGAAGATAATTCCCCACGATTGCGATTCGATTGGGGAGTGCCGGGCGCGCTGGTGCGGGTATCAGGGTGTCTGGCTTCTGTTCCAATACGAGAGACTGCACCTCAATCAGCGCTACGGTTTCGGTAAGAGGCATTATTTTCGGCGGCGACAATCGTTATTCCTAAGAGTCCATGACTTGCGGAAGAATCACCGCGCGAACGACCCAAGAACCACTCGCTCTGGATGAGCTTCGACTATCGGGCTTTTCTGCCGAGAGGGATGCGGCCCGATCAACAGAAAATCTTGAGGCCTTACTCGTGTAAGACAACGGTTAGTAGTGACTTGTTGATCTTGATTTTGCCATTGTATTCGATGAAGCCCAGTTTCCTGAATTTGTTCATGAAGAAATTCACACGCGAACGCGTTGTCCCGACCATCTTCGCCAGGGTCTCTTGGGAGACTTTGGTTAGGATGCGATCCGGCTGTTCTTGTTTTCCATAACGTGCGAGGAGCAGAAGCGTGCGCGCCAGCCGTTTTTCACTCGAGTTGAAGAGCTGATCGATCAAATCCTCTTCGACCCGGATGTTGTGGGCGAGCATGTAGCCGATGAAATGATCGGACAATTCATGCTCTTCATGGAGTACGCGTAGCAATTCATTTTTGTCGATGACGAGAATGGTGGTCGGCGTAATTGCCGTTGCCGTGCCCATGCGGACCGCCTGTCCCGCCATACATCCCTCGCCAAAAAAGTCGCTGGGGCCAAACATCGCGACCACCGCTTCCTTTCCGGACCCATTCACGACAGTGAATTTCACGCCGCCCTTTTGGACATACATAACGCTGTTCGCGGCCTCGCCCTGAGAGTAAATCGATTCGCCCCTGCGAAACTCTGCCACTTTTCTCGCTACTCCTGAAGTATCGAGAAACACCTGGGGGTCGAAAGAGTTGATCTTCTTCGATTGCAAGGATTTCTTCATCTTCATCTTCAGCTGGAGACATCATTGCTCCAGCTCGCTCCACGGCCGCTGCCCATACTAACAAGAGTGCTTCTCTCAGAACTGTCTTAAACAAGACAGTTGATTTTAAATTTGTCATGTCTTTTAAGAGACAGACGTCAGATAGTCGAATCCGTATATTTCTGTACGTTCCCTGAGGTTCGCGCACTGAGGTTCGCGAGTTCGCGAGCGTGGAACGCCTTGTCGGTGGGTGAAGAGGAGAAGCTAATGCACAAATTGATGGTTAGCAAAATTTGGATCTCGGCGTTCCTGCTGGCCGTTCTTGTAGCCGGATGCAGCGACTCGGACAAGAATGCAGGGGCCGGGAACCCCGGCGCCCCGCTAACCCCGCCTACAGTGACCTCCGTAACTCCGCTGGACGGCTCGACAGGTGTTTGCCCCAACAATGGTCTTATCACCGCAACATTCAGCAAGCCGATGAACCCTGCGACGATCAACACCTCATTTACTTTGACCTTAAACGGGGCGAGTGTGCCTGGGACAGTCACCTACGTTGTCGCGACCCAGATTGCCACCTTTACGCCCTCGGCCACGCTTGCTGCGAGCACCACTTTTAACGCCACGATCACCACCGGGGCAGCTGACACCTTCGGCAATACGCTGGCGACCAATAAGATGTGGACGTTCACGACCTCTCCCCCTTGTCCCGCGCCCGCCGCGGTTGCTTTGGGAGCGGCCTGCACTTACGGAGTTCTGGCCGGCACTACCGTCACGAATACGGGCAACACCCATGTTACGGGCCCCAGTCCCAGCGGAGATCTGGGACTGAGTCCAGGAAGTTCGGTGACGGGCTTTCAAGACTCACCGTTTAACACTTATGTGGGGTCAGGGACCCACACCGCCGGGCCGGGGCTCGTGAGCGGGATAATACACTTGACGGATCCTCCCCCGCCGTCGGCCACCTCCGCTGCCGCCGCCCAAGCCGCCTTGACTGTCGCGTATAACGACCTGGCTGGACGAACTGCGCCTGCTCCGGCTACTGTGGCCGGAGATTTAGGCGGGCTAACCCTCGCCCCGGGGATTTATAAGTCCACGTCCACATTGCAGATAACCGGCACCTTGACCCTCGACGGCCAGGGCAACGCGAATGCTGTCTGGATCTTCCAGATAGCTTCCTCACTCACCACCTTAGGCAGTAGCTCGGTTGTTCTTGCCGGCGGGGCCTCGGCGCACAACATCTTCTGGCAAGTGGGCAGTTCAGCGACTCTGGGAACCAACTCTACCTTCAACGGAAGCATCCTGGCGCTCACATCCGTCACGCTTACCACCGGCGCGACGCTGAACGGCAGAGCGCTGGCACGAAACGGCGCGGTCACGTTGGACACCAATATGGTTACCGTACCTGCCTGTCCATGAGGTATTCGATAGTGAGACCAGCTTGAGATTGGTCAACTACCAGTCAGGATGGAAGAGCAAGATTTCACGTTCTTGAAGTTCGGAGGAATATTCGCATGTCATCTCAATCAAAGAGCCATCCTGGTCGGCTATTGGCAATGCTGCCGGCAATGATTGCTGTCCTGTTTACGTTTGCCACCCTCGCCGCAGCTCAGGACCAGCCTGCTCCGAAGTGGGAGCTTTTCGGCGGATACTCCTTCTTTCAGCCGGGCGCGGATGTGCATGGCGAACTCCCGGGAGCCTTGTTCCCGTTAAGCAGCCGCATGGAAGCGAATCCTCGCGGCGTTGGCCTCAGCGCTACCTATGATTTCAACCGCTGGTTTGGGCTCACTCTCGATACCAGCACCCATTGGGGCAGCGGCGAGAGTGGGCTACCCAAGAGAATTGATGACGCCGCTTTTTCCAATCTTTCTTTCGGACCAAAAGTTACTTTCCGTAGCCA
>CATPAM010000365.1 GCA_955651735.1 Candidatus Acidiferrales bacterium
ACATGCAGGCATCCATTACGACCGTGATTCCTGCGCCGCGGGCTTTTTCGGCGGCGGCTTCGTTTGCGATGCCGAGCTGCATCCAGATTACTTTGGCGCCGACGCGAATCGCTGCGTCCACCACTGGCGGAACTTCTTCGGGGCGGCGGAAAATGTCGACGATCTCAATTTTCTGCGGGGCGTCTTCGAGACGCGCATAACTTGGCTCGCCAAGCACATCCGTTTCATTGGGATTCACCGGAATGATCTGGTAGCCAGAAGACTGCATGTATTCGGTCACGCCATAGCTTGGCCGCGTCGGATTTGAGGACAGGCCCACTACGGCGATCGTTTTGTATTTCGTCAGAATATCGAAAATGGGGTCGGCGCTGGGCGGAACACCATCGGGAAGCAAAACCTTCATCGCGAGGCCATCTCGCTTTTGCCCGCGCGCTTGCCGAGCAAGCGGCCCATCACCGCGAGCAGCTTGTCATTTTCCGCTGCGACGCCGACAGAGACGCGCATTGCTTCCGGGAAGCCCATCCAGCCCAGCGGCCTGACGATGACGCCTTCGTGCAGCAATTCGTCGCACAATTCCTGCGCTTCCGGCCCAATGTCGATGAAAATGAAATTGCTGTGACTGCGCACGGGACGCAATCCAAGCGCGCTCACGCCTTTCGTAAGTCGCGCTCGCTCGATGGCGTTTTCCTGGATCGAACGATTTACATGCTCGGCATCGTCGAGCGCCGCGATGGCCGCAGCCTGACTCACGCCGGTGAGATTGAAGGGCGTGCGCAACCGGTTCATCGCTTCGAGCACGGGCGTGTCGCCGATGGCGTATCCGACGCGCAAGCCCGCGAGGCCGTACACCTTGGAAAATGTGCGCAAGATCAGCAAATTCTTGTGCTCACGGAAAAGCTGCACCGAATCCGGCATGTGGGAGCGATCCGCGTAGTGAATGTACGCTTCATCGAGCACCACCAAGACATCGGCTGGAACGCGGCGCAGGAATTCCTGCAACTCGACCACGCCAAACGCAGTTCCCGTGGGATTGTTGGGATTGGCGAGGTAAACGATGCGCGTTTCGGGGTGCGCCACAACCGCATCCGCAATCGCGCGCAAGTCAAACGCAAACTCCTGCTGTGGCATGCGCACCAGCTCCGCGCCGCTCGCGCGAATGGCCAGCGAAAACGGAGCATAACTTCCATGCGAGGTGACGCCGGTCTTTCCGCGGGTCAGCAGAATGCGCGCGGCCAGGTCGATGATTTCGCTCGAGCCGAGACCCATCAAGATTTGGTCGACCGCCACCCCGTGCAACCGCGCCAGCTTCGCGCGCAACAGATGCGTACCGCCATCCGGGTAGCGGTTGGACTCCGCGACGGCCTTTTTCACCGCTTCGACTGCTTTCGGCGACGGCCCAATGGGATTTTCGTTGGAGGCCAACTTGATGGCGTGAACCTTCAGCTCGCGCTCGACTTCCTCGATAGGCCGGCCGGGAATGTAGGCGGGCAGCCCGCGAATGTATTCTGGAATCAGCTCTTCGATCGTGTGTGCCATCAGCTCTTAGTCTTCTCTGAACTCTGTGCTCTCTGCGATCTCTGTGGTGAATTCTTGGTTTTAGTTTTCGGCGCCGCAATCAGCGCGCGCCGCAGTTGCACGATCTCGCGCTCGCCGAGGGTCCGGTAATGCCCGGGCGGCAAGCCCTCTAATGTTAACGGTCCGAGCGCGATGCGCTTCAATTTCTCGACGGGATGTTGCGCGGCAAACAGCACCCGCCGCAGAGCGTCGCGCTTGGAATCTTTCAGCGCCACCTCGTACCAAAAGTTTGCGACGTGCCCGCGCGCCGCATCCGGCTGCCGCACCGGACGCATGCGCGCGCCGGCTTCCCTGCCAAACTGATCGAGCTGCTCCGGCGTCAGCCTGCCCTTCACTTTGAGGTGATACACCTGCGGAAGGTTCTGCCAGCGCTTCAGCATTTCGGCGGCGAGATCGCCGTCATTAGTGAGAAAGATCAGACCCGACGCGGCGTATTCCAGGCGTCCCACCGGATAGACGCGCTCCGGTAGGCCGCGCAGAAGATTGCGCAAAGTCTTGCGGCCTTCGGGGTCGGCCATGGTGGCCACGATTTCCGGCGGCTTGTTCATCAAGATGTGTACGCGGCGCTCTTCCGAGGTGATCACCCGGCCGGCAGCTTCGATGCGGTCGGCGCTGGCGTCGGCTTTCGTGCCCAGCTCGGTGACTACGTGGCCGTTCACGCGCACCTGGCCGCTGACGATCAGTTGCTCGGCGTGGCGCCGCGAAGCAATGCCCGCGCGCGCGATTATTTTTTGCAATCGTTCTTGCATGGTAGTGGGACAGGCATTTCTGCCTGTCGGGTTTGATGCCCGAACTGGCGTGTGCTTTGCGTCCGCGATCCGCTGGCGGACAGCCAAAAATGGCTGTCCCACAAGTTATTCGCCGGCTGCGGCGGCCTTGTGCGCCCGATCGTCGCTCGCGCCTGCGCCTTCTTCCCCGCTTGCTTGCGATTCGGAGGCGACTTCCTCTGGTGCCATGCCGACAGCTTGGTCGCTGACGTCGCCATTTGTCGAGATCGCGTTGCCGTACGGCGCATGGAGCACACTTTCATCACTGGGCTCGCTAGGCGCGACGCCTTCGTCGCTGCCGAGCGCTTCACGGGCGAGCGCCTCGAACTCTTTCAGACTGGGCAGCTCTTCAAGATCGCTGAGACCGAAGCGCATCAGAAATTCTTTGGACGTTTTGTACAGAATCGGGCGGCCGATGACTTCTTTGCGGCCCGCGGTGGTGATCAGCCGCTTGTCGAGCAGCGTCTTCAGCACGCCGGAAGTATTCACGCTGCGAATCTCGCCGATTTCCGGCGCGGTGACCGGCTGCTTGTAGGCGATGACCGCGAGCGTTTCGAGCGCGGGCATAGTCAAGCGCAGTGGCGGGCGCAGGCTCTTGATGAAGCGGCGCACCACGTCGTGATGCTGCGGCTTGGTGTACATCTTGTAGCCGCCGGCGACGGCGCGCACTTCGATGCCGCGTTCGTCGGTGGCGTAGCTGGCCACGAGTTCGTCGAGCGAGGCTTGCACCACGAGCTTCTCCTCGCCGAGCGACGCAGCGAGTTGCTCGATTGTCGCTGGCTCGTCCGCCGCGTAAATAATCGCTTCCAGTGCTGCTTTGCGTTCTTCGTTGGTCATTACTTGTATTCCTGATCGACCTGTCTGACTGCGCCGTTCTCGTCGAACACGGTGTCAAACATTTTATGCTTGCGCAGCACAATTTCGCCGAACTGTTTTTCCTGGACCATGGCGATGGCTTGCATCTTGACCATTTCCAGTACCGCGAGAAACGCCACGATCATCGCGTGGCGCGACGCGCACGCCTCGAAAAAACGGATGAGGTTCACGGTATTGTCGTCGCTGGCCAGGAGTTGCGCGCGGAGTTGCGCCATCATCTGCGCCACGGTGAACTGCTCGTGCTGCAGCTCGATGCGCGAGACTTCCTTGCGGCGCTCGAGCACTTGCTGAAACACGCGGACGAGGTCCACCATCGAGACGACCAACTCGCCTTCGGTGCCTTCGTCGTGGTACAGCGATTTGTCCGGCTTGGACCAGACGTTTTCTTCCACTTGCTGCTTCTGATATAGGAGCTGCGCGGCGTTCTTGAATTTTTCGTGCTCGACTAGGCGCTGCACCAGGTCGGCGCGCGGGTCTGCGCCCTGCTCTTCCGGTGAGCCTAGCGGGTCCGGCGGCAGCAGCATTTTCGATTTGATGTAGATCAGCGTCGCGGCCATGTAGATGAAATCGGCGGAGACGTCGACGTTCAACTCTTCCAGCTTGTGCAGGTAATCGAGATATTGCGAGGTGATTTTGGCGATCTGGATGTCGTGAATGTTCATCTCCTGCTTCTTGATGAGATCAAGCAGCAGGTCCAGCGGCCCTTCATACAGCGGGATGTTGATTTTGTAAGGCGTCGCCATTTTTTCTACGCGTTTGCGGCGGTGCCTCCGCCGGAAATCTCTTTGCGCTTCTTTTCCCAGCCGAAAACGGCTTCGCGCACTCGCGCCATGGTCTTCACTGCTTCGACGCGGGCGCGCTTGGAGCCGGCGTCGATCAGTTCCAGCACGCGCTTCGGATTCTTCTCGTCCTCGACTCGGCGTTCGCGAATGGGCGCGATCCACTTGATCAAATTGTCCGCCATGGCCGCTTTGCACTCGATGCAGCCGATGCCCGCGGTGCGGCAACCTTCCGCCGACCACTTCAGCGTCTCCGGAGGCGAGAATAGTTTATGCCAGTCGTACACCGGACACACGTCCGGATTTCCAGGATCGCTGCGTCGCTTGCGCGCCGGGTCGGTGACCATCACTTTGGTCTTGGCGCGAATTTCCGCATCGCTCTCGCTCAAGGTGATGGCGTTGCCATAACTCTTCGACATCTTCCGCCCATCAAGCCCTGGAATTCGCGGCGTCTGCGTGAGCATCACGTGTGGCTCACATAGAACAAATCGAAGAGAAAAGAACGTTCGAGCCAAATCCAAGCGCTCAAGTAGATTCTCGTACCCAATTTCGTTCGCGACCCTCCGCGATGAGACCTCTAGCGTGCGAGGAGCTTTGGTGTTTAGCATTCCAGCCAATTCGAGAACATTGACTGGCTCCCCTTCACTTCTCAAGACAGTTTCCACATGTCCCACAAATTTCTCGTTCCCCGGTTCCATTATGGAGGGACTAACTTCGATTCCACCGAAATGAAAGTTGAACTTGCGCACGATTTCGCGGCTTAGTTCTACGTGGGAGACTTGGTCTTCGCCGACTGGGACAACCAACTGGACGCCTTCCTTGCTGTAGATGACGATGTCGGCGGTTTGCAGCGTGGGGTAGCCGAGGAAGCCGTAGGTGTGCAGGTCTTTGTCCTTTATATTTTCGAGAGCTTCTTTGTACGTGGGGACGCGCTCGAGCCAGCCCAGCGGGGTGACCATCGACAAGAGCAGGTGCAGCTCAGCGTGTTCGGGCACTTGCGACTGCTGGAAGATGACGCTCTTCTGCGGATCGAGACCGGCGGCGAGATAGTCGGTCATGATCTCGATCGTGTTCTGCGCGACCGCGCTGGTGTCCGCGTAGTCGCTGGTCAGCGCGTGCCAGTCGGCGATGAAGTAGAAGCAGTCGTAGGAAGGATCGTTTTGCAGGCGGACCCAATTTTGCAGCGCGCCGAAGTAGTGGCCGATGTGCAGCCGCCCGGTGGGCCGCATGCCGCTAACGACGCGCTTTCTTGCAGAGTCAGACCCGATCGCCAATCTCGCAGCCTCCACCCTAGGTGCTGAGCAAGTCGCGCGCGATGATAATGCGCTGGATCTCGCTGGTGCCTTCGTAGATCGAGACGACGCGGGCGTCGCGGTACATGCGCTCGACATCGGTCTCGCGCGAATAGCCCGCGCTGCCGTGAATCTGCACCGCTTTATAGACTACGCGATTCACCATCTCGCTGGCGTACAACTTCGCTTTCGAGGCCGACGCGCCCATCTTCGCAGGATGCGCGTCTTTCAGCCACGCGGCGTAGTGCACCAGGCTGCGCGCGGCTTCGATTTCCGTCTGCATGTCGGCGAGCATCCACTGGACGGCCTGGAATTCGCCGATATTTTTTCCAAAGGCGCGGCGCTGCTTCGCGTACTTCACGGATTCTTCCAGAGCGCCCTCCGCCAGTCCCACCGCCAGCGCCGCAATGCCGATGCGTCCGCCGTCCAGCGCGCTCAACGCAATCTTCAATCCCTGCCCTTCTTCGCCGAGGCGATTCTCCGCCGGCACCTCGCAATCGTTCAGCACGATTTCGACGGACGGCGAAGAAAGCTGCCCCATTTTCTCTTCGTGCCGCCCAACGCGAAAACCCTTAAAGCCCGGCTCGACGAGAAACGCGGCAATGCCCTTCCCTCCTGCCTCCGGATTGGTCTTGGCAAAAACAATGAAGACGCCGGCGACGCTGCCATTGGTCACCCACGTCTTCGTGCCGTTCAGGCGATAGCCACAGTCGCACTTCACGGCGCGCGTCTGAATTCCCGCCGCGTCCGAACCGGCCTGTGGCTCGGTCAAGCAAAACGCGCCAAGCGTTTCGCCGCTGGCCATGCGGCTCAAATATTTTTTCTTCTGCGCGTCGCTGCCAAAGCCCAGCAACGGCACCTGCACCGCGGAGTTGGTAACGCCGAGCGACGTGGCCATGGCCGCATCAACGCGCGCGACTTCTTCCAGCATTAATACGTAAGAAACCGTATCGAGCCCCGCGCCGCCCCATGCTTCCGGCGTGGTCATGCCGCAGCAGCCCAGCTCCGCGATTTTCTTGATTTCTTCAGCGGGAAAGCGCCCTTCGCGGTCGCGCTGGCGCACGCCCGGGCGCACTTCATTCTCCATGAACT
>CATPAM010000366.1 GCA_955651735.1 Candidatus Acidiferrales bacterium
CGGCAAACATCTTCATGGCCGTCAGCCGGGCCTGCCCGTACGCCGCCGGGTCAATGGGCATTTCATTCGCGGCGTGCGCCAGGGGAATCGTACTTTGGCCCCAAGGCGTCGCCAAGGGAAACTCCGGGGCCTCCATCTTTCGCGGCCGGCCAAACAAGACAATCGCGCCCTTCAGTTTGCCTTTGTATGGTTCCAGATCCTCGATTTTTTCAAACGCAACACCAACAACCGGTCCCCGCACCAAGCCATTCGTGCTGGGTGACCATCCTGCTGAGGCCAGCGTCAGCGCCTGCTCGGTAGGGACAAGCACTCGGCCGGCCGCGGGCCCGCGCGTCCAGTTATTCGCGATTGTCCAGTCCTCGAGATGCACGTTCGCAAGGCCCGCGGCTTTAAATTGCTCCGCGGTCCAGTGGCTCGCCTGGTCCAGTTTCGCCGAACCGGTTAGCCGCGCACCGATGTGCTCGGTCAGAAACGTCAGGTCCGCCTTCAACGCCGGCTCGTCGGTTTTCACCTGTTCCAGAATTTTGGTGTCCATTTCCGCAATCGGATCGGGCTTTGCCGCTTCTTCCTTCTTGGCATTTTTGGCGGGGTTGTAGGGCAGTGGCCGTCGCGGCAGCATGTCCGGCAAGTTTGCCGTGTTGTAGGCCCACGTGGCCAACACTTCCGCACCCTGATTCAGGTCGTCTTTCCAGACTTTATCGAAGGTGTCCGACTGGCTGTGGTGCGTCAGGTTGTATTCCGCGCGCTCCTGGATGCAGAAGAATCCCGGCACGCCAACCTCGTCGAAGGAAAGATGATCGGTCCCGAAGGAGCGCGCCATGCGCGGCTCGAGCAACTTCAATTCGTGCAGCGGCGCAAGCACCTGGTCCACCAACTCGCGATCCTGATAATTGTCGTGCAGCCCTAGAGTCAGCACGCGGCCAGTTCCCGTGTCGTGCACGAGCACCGCGGAAATCTTGTCCAGGTCGCTTCTGTGGGCCTTCACATATTCCTGCGAACCATAGAGTCCCTGCTCTTCGCCGGAGAACAGCACAAAGCGAATCGTACGTCTGGGCTTCAAGTTGAGCGTGGCCAGCGCGCGCGCTGCTTCCAGGACGGCCATGGAACCGGTTCCGTTGTCCGTCGAGCCCGTGCCTAGGTCCCAGGAATCCAGATGCCCGCCGATGATCACCACTTCGTCCGGCTTCTCTGATCCGCGAATCTCCGCAACGGTGTTGTACACCTCCATCGGCTTGTCGCCGATGGTGTTCGTCATTTCTATCTCCACCTGCACCGGCAGGTGCCGCTGCAGCATCCGGAAAATTTCGCGATACCCCTCGCCGGTAATGAACGCCGTGGGGATCGGTCCTATGTCGTAGCGCGCCAGGCTCACGTCCGTCATGTTCAGTAGTCCGTGCGGCTTGTTCGAATCGCGCAACACCCCTGCGACGCCTTCCTGCTTCCAGAATTCGGTCCGCTCCTTCGCTGCTTTCTGAAACGCTTCAAACGGATCCGCCACGGGCGGTTCTCCCATTCGCGCCGGAGGCTGCAGCATCGGCCGGCTCAGTTGCGCGTGCGGATCGTCCGGCTTGGGCGGGGAAAGGCTCACCGGCTCCTGGTAAATTACGATCGCGCCCTGCAGCTTCCCGTGAAACTTCGCAAAATCCTTTTGCTCTTTCGCATCGAAATACACGACCGGCCCGGTAATCGCACCACGCGTGCTGGGCGACCATCCCGCCGCCGCGATCGTCAAGGGATGCTCGGTCGGCCTCACGATGCGCGCGCTGGCTTTTCCGCGCGTCCACGAACGCTCCATCGTCCAGCCCTCCAGATGAGCGTTCACCGCGCCGTACTTGGCGAACATATCCCGCGTCCACTCGTTCGCCTGCTTGAGCTGCGGCGAACCCGTCAGCCGCGCCCCGATGCTGTCCGAGAGGTACTCGAGGTTTGCCGCCGCCTCGCTATGCTCGCGAATCTCGCTCAGAATCTGCGCATCCGCCGCCGCAAAGGGACTCTTGTCGTCCGCCTGCGACTTGGCCGTCCAGCCGCCCAGCCCGATCACCACAGTCACACAAGCTATCGCGCTCAGTTGACGTAAGTTCATTCGTTTCCGCTCCGAGTCAGGTTCAGAATTTTTGCCGCTTTGAAATGTGTCGGTGAGTTTCAGATTCACATCCCACTCGTCGGCGGCAACTGATTGCGGTGCATGAACAGGGTCACCATCGTAAACGCCAACACGATGATCATCGCGATCATGGCGACTCTGTTTAGTTTCCACTCGCCGTCCATAAGGTGGAGGAGATTACTACGACTTAGACGTGAAAAGCTCACTTCCTCGTTTCGTTCTTGATATTTCTAGATCGAGGCTTTCTCGAACGCGGCGCGGGCTGGCATTTCGGGCAGAAATAGCTACTGCGGCCTGCGACAATCACTCGTCGGATCGCCGTCCCACAGCGGTAGCAGCGTTTTCCTTCGCGTCCATACGCCCGATGGTGCCGCTGATATTCTCCCGGCTGGCCCTCGGCGTCAAGAAAATCGGAAATCGAAGAGCCGCGCGCCAAAATCGCCTTACGCAAAACGTCTTGCAGGACTTTGCGCAGCGTTGCCGCTTGTTTCTTGCTGAGCTCCGCGCCTCGCCGGGCAGGATGAATTTTTGCGCGCCACAAACTTTCGTCCGCGTAAATGTTGCCGACGCCGCGCAACACGCTTTGATTCAGCAACAACGCTTTAATCTGCGCGTTCCGCGAACGGACGCGCAATGCAAATTCCTCAGCGCTCACCAACAGCGGGTCGGCGCCAAATGCTGTCAACTCCTCCGCCAGCAGCTCGCTGGTAAGATACGCCATGCGCCCAAAGCGACGCGGGTCGGTGTAGCGCAGCTCCCGTCCATCGTCGAGCCCAAACCATACATGCGTGTGCTTTGCGCAAGGCTGCGCCGCGGCACACGGCACAAGCTGCCCGGTCATTCCCAGGTGCACCAGCAGTGAAGCCGCTTCCGCATCTCCATTCTCCGAATCCGCAACGGCATCCGCGCGCGCAGAAAGCCGCAGCAGCATGAATTTCCCATACCGCTCCACAGCCTCGATCTGCCGCCCGGGAAGGTGCTGCTCCACCGCGGCCGGATCATCAATGAAATCCGTCTTCCCCAGCCGTACCGACAGAATTCGCCGCCCAGCAACGGACTTCTGCAGTCCTCGCGCAACAGTCTCAACCTCGGGAAGCTCCGGCATGATTTGCCACCAAAATCGTCGGGGCGCAGCATCACTGCGCCCCTTGTCCGCACGTTGTAAGAATTCTACATCTTCTTCGTAATCGCTTGCGAATCCGTCCGCTCGCAGAACGTACGCCGCGACGCGAGTCACCAGGCGCGAGTCATTTTCTTATGATATTCGGATACGCCGGATGGTCCGGAATCACCACGGGACGATATTGATCGGCGTGGTTTGCACGCAGTTACTTGCTTACAGCACCTGGTGGCGGCCAGAAGCCCGGCTCGCTAATCGCTCTAGCGTCGCGCTTCTCCGCATATTTCTCCACTGCCTTGCCAATCGCCGAAGCCTTCCCAATCAGCACAATGACCAAATTCTCCGCCGGGAAATGTTTCTGAATCGCCTGCTTCGCCATCTCCGCTGTTACCCCATCGACGCGCGCCTCCAAGTGATTGATTTCGTCGTCGCCCAGCCCATAAAACTCGTTGCTCGCAATAATCTGCGCCAACTGCCGCGAAGTTTCGATGTTCGGCGGAAACTGCCCCTTGATGTAACTCTTCGCCGATTTCAACTGCTCGCCGGTCACACCGTCCTTGTGCAGCTTCTGCAGCACCTGCAGCGCCAGGTCAATCGCCGGAGTGGTCGTCTCATTCTTCGTGAAACTGAAAATTCCAAACGGCCCTGGCTCTTTCCGCGAATCAAAGAAGGAAGACGCGCCGTACGTGTAACCGGACTCCACGCGCAATGCCTCATTCAGCTCCGACGTAAATCTCCCGCCGAAAATGGTGTTCACCACGCGAATCGCCACGCGATCCGGATCATTGCGCGCAATCCCCACATTGCCAAACGCAAAATACGTCTGCGTCGCGTCGTCCTTGTCCACCAGTAGCAACCGCTTGCCTTTCACCGGCGGCGCAGCCGCAATTTGCAGCGATGCAACCGTGCGCGCCGCCCATCCGCCGAATACATCGTCCAGTTTCTTCCGCATCTCGGCGCCATCGAACTCCCCCGCCACCGCCAGCAGCGTATTCCCCGGCGCATAGTTGGCTTCGTAGAACTTTGCAATCGCGTCGCGCTTGATCCGCTGCAGCGAAACCTCGTCGCCGCCCGCTGGCCTTCCGTAAGGATGCGTTCCATACAAATACCCGTAGTAGTACAGCCCCAGCACCTGCTGCGGATCATCCTTCGTCCCGCGTACCCCATCAATGGACTGCGCCAGCAACTTCTCCACCTCCGCTTGCGGAAACGTCGGGTGCAGCAGCGCATCCGAGAACAGCTCCAGCCCGCGCGTCAAATCCTTGGTCAGGAACTCCGCGCCGACGCTGCTGAAGTCCGCCCCTGCTTCCGCTTCAAAGTCTCCGCCGATATAATCCAGGTCCGCGGCAAACTGCTGCGCGGTTCGCACTTCCGTCCCTTTCCTCAACAATCCGGCGGTAATCGACGCCAGCCCGTCCTCGCCTGCGGGGTCTGCCGTCGAGCCCGTTTTCACAATCGCAAACAAATTAATCATCGGCACGCCGTGCTTCTCCAGCAGCAGCACGGTCAATCCATTCTTCAAGACATATTTCTCATGCGGCGGCATGTGCAGCGTCTGCGCCGCTGCCGAGGAGGCCAGAAACAACGCGGCCATCGTCAAAGGCAGTACATGCAATCCATGGCGGGCGCGGTTCATGGCTTGGCCTTTTCTTCGGCATTCTCGGGAATCAGGGTGGCCACGGTGCGGTTGTTCGCTGCAAAGTATGCTTTCGCGACCCGCTGCACGTCTTCCTTGGTCACTGCCGAGTAGTTTTTCGCCGCATCAAACAACTTTCTGTAGTCTCCGAAGAAAACCTCATAGGTGCCGATGGTGTTCGCTCGTCCGTTGATCGTGCGCACCTCCCGGTAGAACTCCGCCAGCCGGATATTTTTGGCCTTCTCCAATTCCGTGTCGCTGATCATGGCGTTCTTCGCGTTCTCGAACTCCTCGTACATCGCTTTCTCGCACTTTTGCGGGTCCACTCCTTGTTTCGGCTGTGCCACTACCTCCACAATGTTGGGATCGAATGCCGGCTCGACCGACGAGGAAACATCCAGCGCGATTTGGTCCTTATCCACCAGGCGCTGATACATCCGCGAACTTTCTCCCTGGAACAACACCGTCCGCAAAACGTTCAGCGCGTAATAGTCCGGGCTGTTCGTCTGCGGGATGTGGTACGCCAGCAGCACCAAAGGCAGTTGCGCCGGCTTTCGCACAATGACGCGTCGCTCTCCCAACTGTTCTGGTTCCACCGTCGTCACTAGAGGAGGTGGCGCGTGCGACGGAATCGGCTCGATGTATTTCTCGCAGAGCGCGAAAATTTCCTCCGGAGAAACATCGCCGGTCACCACCATGGTGGCGTTATTCGGCGCATACCCCATCTCGAAATGGTGCTTCAGTTGTTCCATAGTCCAATGCTCGATATCGCTCATCCATCCCACTACCGGCCACTGGTAAGGGTGCGCGATGTACGACGTTGCCCATAACTGCTCGTCCAGCAGACCTCCGTTGTCATTGTCCGTGCGCAACCGCCGCTCGGAAGCCACCACTTCGCGCTCGGATTTGATTTTAGCCGGATCGAAACTCAAATCGCGGATGCGGTCCGCCTCGATGTCGTAAATCAGCGGCAGTGCCGAGCGCGGGAACCAATCCTGGTAAACGGTCACATCGCGGGTGGTGTAGGCATTATTCGCCCCGCCATTCGCTTCCATCACCTTATCCAGCTCGCCCGGGCCATACTTCTTCGCCCCGTTGAACATCATGTGCTCGAAAAAATGCGAGATCCCGGTCGTTCCCGGTCCCTCATTGTGCGACCCAACGCGATAAAAAATGTACAACGCAATGTTCGGGATGCTGTGGTCGGTCTGCACCAGCACCTTCATTCCGTTCTTAAGCGTCTTCGTGGCCACCGGAAACTCCTGCCCCGACACAGCCACTGTGAAAAACGCACAAACGCACAAAATCACGAACGTTACGTTGCGATACCGCCGCATTGTGTTCATGAACCCACCCCCCCGGGAACGTAGGGGCGCAGCCCGCCTGCGGCAGGCAGGCACCGCTGCGCCCCAGCTTGGCAAAACTTAATGTCTCGAGCTCAGCTTTCTTCCTTCTTGCTTTCTTCCTTCTCGCTTCTCGCTTCCCCGTTCGTGGTATTTCCTCACTGCCAGATCGCAAAAACCCTCACAGCTCCCCCGGACCCGCCATCCAACTTAATCGGCGCCACCACCAAAAACGCCCCCGCCTCCGGCAAGCCGCTCAAATCCGACAAATTCTCGAGCTGGTACAAGCCCGCCCCCAGCACCAAATGGTGCACCGCAAAATCCTCCGAGGCTCCATAGTCCGCACTCATTGTGTCGCATCCAATTCCGCTTACTTCGCGCAGGATCAATAATTTCGCCGCCTCTGCCGAGAACCCCGGGAAATGCATTTTCCCCTGCGCGTCTTGATTTCGATACTTCTGCGCATCCGGCCACCGCGCAGCCCAGCCCGTTCTCAGGAGCACAATCGAACCTTCCAAAATCCGCCCGTGCTTTTTCTCCCATTGTTCGACGCGGGAAACCGGCGCTTGATAGTCCGCATCCTTCGCGCCTTCCTCGCGGACATCCAGCACAACGGCCGGGCCAAAGAATTGTTTCGCTGCAATTTGATCCACGGTTGCCTTGCCCGGAGGGAAATGAATCGGGGCGTCCAGATGCGTGCCGTAATGCTCCAGCATCCAGAAACTTCGCGTGAAATACCCGTTCTTCTCCACCGTGGCATTTACTTGCGCTTCAAACCAACGCTTGTCTCCCGGCCACGGCACCAGCTTGTCATTGATCGCGTAACTGAGGTCCAGCACCCGCGTCTTCCCGCTGGAAATGCCGGAGAGCAAACTGTCACCTCGTGGTCTCTGCGGAAAAAGCGCCATAGGAAGGAACATCATAAGGGTAACAGCAACAACAACGAAACGCCCCAGCCGCCCAGAGACAACCATCTTTCCCCCAGCAAATCGCCATTGCTAACAACCTGTCATCCTGAACCTACCCGAGGAGGGTAGGTGAAGGACCTCAACCTATCGCACCCGCAAGAAGCGTCCGCGATACGCAGACCCAACGTCTACGGCAGCGGGATCCCCGGCGTAGCCACAATTCCCGACATCCGCAAAATTTCCAGATACTCCTGGTCGGTAATCGAAGAAATCAGCACGCGCACGTTCTTCAGCAATTTCATCTTCCGCAGAGCGCGATTCGCCCGCAGCTCCGCCAGCATCACCTGCCGCGGCAGCCGTTCGAACGCGCGTAGGTCCGCCACGAGATTTTTTCCCTTTGGATCGTGTGGATCCGGATATGGGTCGCGCGTCACTTCCGCGATGGAATAAAGCGACCTCTCCGGCGCAGAGTGATAGCACAGTACGCGGTCGCCTTTCCGCACCTGCTTCAGCGCGCGGATCGCGTCCGGCTTCCCTTCGGCGCCGTGCCACATCTCTTTGCCTTTTACGAAAAGTGTATCCCAGTGGTAGTGGTGCGGGTCGGCGCTGAAGATCCAGTGGTGTCGTTGCGCGGTCGGAAGTGCCATTGAGGCTTCGAGTCGGCACTATACATTGGGTAAGACGAAAAAGCGAAACAAAATGTGCGGGTTAGCGGGTTTTCGGCAAAATTTACATTAAAAGCCCCCGGAAGACGGTGAACCTCCAAGAAATTAGTGTATCTGCATTAGTTTCAGGTACTTACATGCCTAGTTGCCTACGTTCACGAAAACCTCGTCCCCTCGCACCTCCACCGCATAGCACTCCACTCCTACCGTGGGGTTCTGCCCGACTTTCCCCGTTCGCACGTCGTATTGCCAGCCATGCCAGGGACAGGTCACCACCGCCCCCTCCAGCGGGCCATCCCCCAACGGTCCTCCGCGATGCAGGCAAGTATTATCGATGGCGTGAAATTGCCCGTCCACATTCGCCAACGCGACCGCTTTCCCCTGCACCTGAAATTCGCGAATCGTCCCCGGCGGCACATCCCCCGTCTTCGCAGCCAACACAAACCCCATCCCGGTCTCCTCTTTCTTCTTCTCCGTGACCTCTGCGTACTCTGTGGTGAGATCCCCTCCTGGATTTTGCGGAGTATAGCGCTCTCGTTTCCAATTTGGCAAAGAAACCCGGATAGATTTCATTCTGCGCGAAGCCCTACAGTGGGACGTTACACCTCGCACCCCGAAGAAGAGCATTCATGAGTGCCAACATACAAAAACGAATCGACGCTCTTGACTGGAACAAAGCAGAGGAGTTGCTCTCCGCCCGCGGATACGCGGTCACCGATGCAATCCTCACGCCGGAAGAATGCGCTTCGATGGTCTCGCTGTACCACGACTCGACCCGCTTCCGCAGCCAGGTCATCATGGAACGCCACCGCTTCGGCGTCGGCGATTACAAGTATTTCGCCAATCCTCTGCCCGAAACCGTCGCTACCCTTCGCAACAGCGCATACCCGCACCTCGCTCGAGTCGCTAACGAATGGGCCAAAGCCTTCGGCGAAGAGAAGCCGCCATTTCCTCTCGAGCATGCAGCATTCGTAAAAATCTGCCACAAAGCAGGGCAAACAAAGCCCACACCGCTGGTGCTGCACTACGAAGCCGGCGGTTACAACTGCCTGCATCAGGATCTCTATGGCGAAGTGGCCTTCCCGCTGCAGATGGTCTTTCTACTCGGCCAGCCAGGACGAGATTGGGAAGGCGGCGAATTCCTCCTTGTCGAACAGCAACCCCGCGCTCAATCGAAAGCCGAGGTGCTAA
>CATPAM010000367.1 GCA_955651735.1 Candidatus Acidiferrales bacterium
ATGGGCGGGTTAATCCCGCTGAAGGGATCGGCGGCATTCATTATGTCGTTACGGAAATATTCATACGCCGAACCATGCAAACTGTTGGTGCCGGATTTCGTCGTGGCCTGGAGCAGCGCTCCGGAGACGTTTCCAAACTCCGCATCGTAGTTGCTCGTGGTGAACTTGAACTCTTCTAGAGTATCGGGATTGGGGTTTACAACCGCTATACCGAGAGTATTGCTGTGGTTTTCAGTGCCATCGAGTAGAAAACCGTTGGAGTATCCTTGCTGCCCATTCACCTGCAGCTGCGGATCTCCTTGCTGATCTTCCGCGAGCGAAACCGCGCCCACCGTGTTGGGCCGCGCCGTTCCCGGCAAGGCAATCATGAGATTAAATAGATTCCGATCGAGGATGGGCAACTTTCCGATTTCTTGAGAAGTCAGCGTGGTGCTGACATCCGCGCGTTCGGTCTTCATGATGGATGCCTCAACGTTCACTGTCACGCTGGTTGCGGATGTGCCTATCTGAAGCTGAATATCAACGCGCGCCGTGGAATCTACTTGTACCACTGTTACGGTGGTGAATTCTGCAAAGCCGGGTGCCGCTACATGCACTTGATAGCGGCCCGAAATAAGGTGGGTCTGCGTGAAATTACCGCTCGCATTGGTCTTGGCTTCGTAGTTGATGCCGTGTTCGAGATCCCGAATAGAGACCGACAGGTCCGGGATGGCAGCTCCGCTCGGATCCGTGATAGTTCCAGTCATGTTTCCAAAGACCGCTTGAGCTACAGCTGCCCCCGTTGGCACGAGCAATAGAAAAAACAAGCCACCCATCCTATGCGCCAGCCTATTTTTCTTTGTCATGTTTCTTCATTCCTCCGTGTTTCGATTCTCTGTAAAATCAGGGTTGAATTAAGGGTCGATCTGCTGTACCGTCGGCGCGCCTGCCGCTGGAACGCGTTTGAACGTTTCGGTTTGATTTAATTTTTGGTAAGCATCCATTTCAGCTCGCGCCGCCACTGGGTCTCCCAGCGCTCTATACGCATTGGCCAGAAGTACGTGTGGCACTTTGTTTTCTGCATCGAGCCGTACAGCTTCCTTGAGGTGCCGTACAGCCTCGGCAGTTTGGCCTTCTTTGAGCAGCGTGCGTCCGAGGCCGATGCGAGCTTCGACAAAATCAGGCTGTTCGGCTACGGCTCGAGAAAAATGATCAAGGGCCAAATTGTAATTGCCCTGTTCCCGGTTAATCTCTCCGAGCTCATATTCGGCGTCCGCATTGTGCGGGTCATTCGCCAATTCTTGTTCAAACGCTCGGGTCGCTTCCTCGATTGATTCTGGAGTGCGCGGAGATCCTAGGAGTATCACCCGGCCCAACCGATAGTGAACACCAGGCATCGCGGGTTGTCGTTTCAATACGTTTTCGTACTCGTGTCTGGCAATGTCAAACCTCGCAAGACTCTCTTGTACCTGAGCATTGGCGTAATACACCCACGCCGAGTCGGGTGCCGAGTGCATAAGAGTTGACATCAGCTCATACGAGCGATCGGCATAGGCACGGGAAACGTGAAAAAGAATTTCCGGGTCATCCGGATAGCGCTTTAGGAGTTCTTCCCCAGTGGTGATGGCTTTATCGGACTGTTTGAGGTGTGTATATGAGTGCAGAAGATGCAGACCAATGAGGCGCCCGATCTCGGGGTCGGATGGCTTGCGAAAAGCCGGCGCGAGGAGAGCAATGGCTTCCTTGTTGCGGCCTAGTTCAGCCTCACAAATACCGACCATCACCTCGGCTTGGGAGATGCCTGGCTTGAGCTTGAGGGCCCGTTCAAAGGAGGCAAGTGCTTGGCTCGGCCGGCCTTCAAAGTAATACGCTAGGCCCAGGTTGGCGTGAACTTCCGCAACCTTAGGGTTGAGCTTCGCAAGCTTTTCGAGCGCTGCTGCGGCTTCCGGCCACCGATGGGATTCGAGGGCCCCTTTTGACTCCGCAGACAGCCGCTCTGTGTCGGATGCGGAGTTAGCACTTTGCTTAGGGCCAAAGCTGGCTGTGGCGCCTGTCGTATCAAGGTCGGATCGATTCTGGACGGTACTGCGTCCTTGGGTTTGAGACAGCGCGATAGCGGGTAGGACTAGAATGCTGACTATGCGTGCGGCCAGGGAGAATTCTCGAATCATTGCACTAGGAACAATTTGTATCTCCATTCCAATGCCCCACAAACCTCTCGCTTGATAGCGCGCGCATCTTGCTTGGGGCAAAGACTCTTTGAAGTACGCCATGCTCTTGCTGTTGATGGACTCGCTCAGTGCAGAACTCTATCGACGCCACCAGCGGCACATTTACTAAACGACAGCGGCTTGAGAACCGATCCTGTGATCCGTCTACAACTTGCCCAAATTTTCCTGGCGGCTGTGGAAGGATTCCGTAATTCTCAACCCCGATTTTTAATCAGGATGGCGAAGTGTGGCAAAAGTTCGCATACAACTGTTTCATTGTCAAACACAATAAATCCATCTTTCGAATGCGTCTCTGGTTTTCGCTGACAGTCGCGTATCGAGGACGCTTAAAGCGTCACCCAGCGCACTCTTGTTCAGCTAAAGTATCGGCTTGAGGTGGTACCGATGAGAATTCTTCGGGGAAGAGATGGCAAACTGGGATTAACGCGACGCGAAATAGTGATGCGAGCAAGCAAGGTTTTGTCCGTATTTGCTTTGGGAATGCCAGCGACGTGTGCGCGACCTAAATCTCAGTCTGCGTCGCGAAAGTGGGATGTTCAAAAATTGAAAGTTATTGTTACCGGAGGACACCCCGGCGACCCGGAATGTGGCTGCGGCGGCACTATCGCCCGCTACACCGACCTCGGGCATGATGTTGTCCTACTGTATCTGAACAGCGGGCAAGCCTACTGTGGGCAAGATAAGTCTAAGGATTGTGACGCCGTGCGCACCGCTGAAGCTGAAAAAGCGTGCGCCATCCTCAAAGCGCGCCCCGTCTTTGCGGGCCAGTATGACGGCCGCGCGGTTGTCGATAACGCGCATTACGAGGAGTTTTGTAGGCTCTTCGACTCCGAAAAGCCGGACATCGTAATGGCCCAATGGCCTATAGACCGACATCGCGATCACTGCGCGCTTTCATCGCTGGTTCTTAATGCATGGCTGCAATCCGGTCAAAAATCAGCATTCTATTATTACGGAATTGCTGAAGATACCATGATGTTCGCCCCCGCGGAATTCGTGGATATTTCAGCCGTCGAACCTCGCAAGCGCGCGGCATGTTATGCCCATGCATCGCAGCAGCCTGAGAGGTGGTACCCGCTAGAGGAGCAAGTCACCCGTTTTCGAGGAACGGAAAGTGGATACGCACAGGCTGAGGGTTTCCTCAGGCACTGGCAAAGCCGGGGCAGTGTCCTTCCCTGACAGGGTGTCCCGCCCGAGTCCAGGCTCGGACTCTGTAGGTCATTTCGGGCTTCCTTCGATGGTTGCCCAAAAACCCTTCTTCCCCGTTGGCCGCAAATAGCTGATTCTATAGAGCGTGGATTTTGGAATGTCGCTGCCCACAAACAGATGTTTTAGGAGTGACGTTGGGCAAAGTCGTCAAACTCGAATCGAAGAATCGGGCGCCCGCGGCGCCGTGCACACGTCTGCAAT
>CATPAM010000368.1 GCA_955651735.1 Candidatus Acidiferrales bacterium
GGCCCTGTTGCGTGCCGCGCATTCGGCCGGCGACCCTTTCCACATCGCTATCCTTGACCAGCAGATGCCCACGATGGATGGCGAGCAACTCGCCCGCACCATCAAAGCCGACGCGCAGCTCAAGAACACAGCGCTGGTGCTGCTTACCTCCGTCGGTAACCGAGGCGACGCCGCCCGCATGAGGGAGGCCGGTTTCTCCGCTTACCTCACCAAACCAGCGCGAGAATCGCAGCTTCTGAACGCTCTTATGACCGTGTGGGACAACCAGAGGCGCGCCCCGTCGGCGCCGTTGGTCACTCGTCATTCCCTAGCGCAGGGCCGCGCGATGGTTTTCTCGGACGAGCCCACCCAGCCGATTTTCCGCACGCGCGTTCTGGTCGTCGAAGACAACGCCGTCAATCAGATGGTTGCGGCGCGGTTGCTCGAAAAGCTGGGCTGCCGCGTGGATGTCGCCGCCAACGGCCGGGAGGCAGTCGAGATGGTCGGCCTGCTACCCTACGACGCGATCTTCATGGACTGTCAGATGCCGGAAATGGACGGCTTTGAGGCCACCCGGGAGATTCGCAGGCGCGAGGGCTCAAGCGTTCACCGCCCAATCATCGCTATTACCGCGAACGCCATGCAGGGCGACCGCGAACGATGCCTCGGTGCGGGTATGGATGACTACGTATCCAAGCCCATACGAAAGGCAGATTTGACCGAAGCGCTAAAGCGTCATCTCCCTAAGAACGTAAAGCCCATCGAAGCGACGGCGGAACTAGAGAAACTTTAAGGGAAGCCGGGGTGGACTGCGCAAGGTCCGCACGTCCTGCGTACCACCGCGGAAGTCATCTTCAGACCCTCGGGTTCGAGAGCGAGTCTCAGCCGGATTGCTAGGCGCGGCGTGCCTCGAGCACGCAGTCTCACAGTCGACCCTAGGCCATCTCGGACAACCCGAAAAAGCTATAGGCCACGAGCCCCAATAGAACCATAGTTGGCATCTGACCACCGTTCTGCTTTGCTGGTTTCAGAACTGATGGGCTTCGTCGCGAACAGGCGATGAAAACCGCTGGTAGAGGAAACCCAAACCGTTGGGTCACAGCGCCCGCACCCCGAGTCCGTGGCGCGGCAGGTCAGAACAGATCTCGCTCCATCACGTGGGCTGGGAAGCAAGGAAAATTCCGGCCGCAGGAGATCTGTTTTTTCTTGACTTCCCCCTTTATAGAGCAATCCGGAAGCGATCCGAGATTGGCTTTCCAAACTGGCCCAGTGCCCGCCTTTGGGTAGTGTCCTAGTTTGATGACCGGTCCTTGCGTGGGTCCATGAGTCCGAACGAGTACCCGACCATGGCGTGGCTGAGCCCGTCCGCTCCTTCGGTTCCACCGACCGATGAATAGAGTGCCATAGCGGCGACATTGCTTCGATCGGTCAGGACCCATGCGACTGTACAGTTGTGGGCCCGGCCCAGCTCGAACAATGCCCTCAGCACGGCTTTGCCCAACCCATGACGCCGATGCGTCGGCGCAAGACCAACCTCGTTGATCCACAGCTCGGGCGGCTTGTCGGGATGAATATAGTGGACTGCAGACGCGAAACCAACGACCATCCCATCGTCGATGGCAACAGCGATATGATGCCGAGGATCTTCAAGAAATTCCCTGGTTAGCTTCGCATCGATTGGATTGTCGAACACCGCTGGGGCGACGTTCATAAGAATGCTGTCATCACCGCGCCGCAAAACCTTGATTTCGATGGCCATCGCGTTGCCTCTTTCATCCAAGCTGCGAGCAGACACATCCGAATCGCGTTTTCGCACAGACTGCTATGAAAATCAAATTAGGACACTACCCGCCTTTGCCGTGAATTGACGCCGCTGGATTGCGCCTCGTATAGTCAAAGATTAGTCTAATTGCGTGCGTGTTCGCGTGCGCGCTGACAGCGCAAGCTGTGATCAGGAGCAGGACCTCGGATGGCTCGCGAAATCGCCAAGACGTACGAACCGCAACAGATTGAACCGCACTGGGCGGAGTTCTGGGTACGCGAACAGCTGTTTCGCGCGGACCCGAATGCGCCGGGACCGGTGTTTTCGATCGTTATCCCACCGCCTAATGTGACCGGCTCGCTGCACATCGGGCATATGCTGGACCACACGGAGATTGATATTTTGACGCGCTGGCACCGCATGCGCGGGTACAACACTTTGTATCTGCCGGGGATGGACCATGCGGGGATTTCCACGCAGCGCGTGGTGGTGCGGGAACTGGCGGAGCAAGGAATCGATTACCGGACGCTGGGCCGAGAAGAGTTTGTGCGGCGCGTGTGGAAATGGAAGGAAGAGAGCGGGGGACAGATCACGCGGCAGATGAAGCAGATCGGCGAGAGCTGCGACTGGTCGCGGGAAAGATTCACGCTGTCGCCTGAGCTTTCGCGCGTGGTGCGCTTGGTGTTCGTGCAGCTCTATAACGAAGGGCTTATCTATCGCGCGCACTACATGACGAACTGGTGTCCGGTGTGCTTGACGGTGCTGAGCGATTTGGAGGTCTTGCACGAAGAGCGGCACGGGCATCTGTGGTATGTGCGTTATCCGGTGGTCGGGACGCAGGAGTGGGTGGTGGTCGCGACGACGCGGCCGGAGACGATGCTCGGGGACACGGCGGTGGCGGTGAATCCGGAGGACGAGCGCTACCGGCATTTGGTGGGCAAGCGGGTGCTGCTGCCGTTGATGGAGCGGGAAATCCCGATCCTTGCGGACGACATGGTGGACCGGGAATTTGGCACCGGGGTGGTGAAGATTACACCGGCGCACGATCCTAACGATTTCGAGGTGGGGCGGCGGCATCGCTTGCCGGAAATTGATGTGATGACCGACAACGGGCACATGAGCGCGGCGGCGGGGACTTATGCGGGACTGGACCGATTCGAGGCGCGGAAGAAAATTGTCGAAGATTTGAAGGCGCGAGGGCTGCTGGAGAAAGTAACGGAGCACACGCACGCGGTTGGGTTGTGCGAGCGCAGCCGCACGATTGTGGAGCCGCGGGCTTCGACGCAGTGGTTCTGCAAGATGAAGCCGCTGGCGGAGCCTGCGATTGCGGCGGTGGAGCGCGGCGAAATTCAGATTGTTCCGGAGAACCGGCGGCAGGAATATTTCAACTGGATGAGGAACATCCGGGACTGGACGCTGTCGCGGCAGCTTTGGTGGGGGCACCGGATTCCGGCGTGGTATTGCGAGGATTGCAAGCACGTAAACGTGGCGGTGGAGGACCCATCGAAGTGCGTGAAGTGCGGATCGACGAAGCTAAAGCAGGACTCGGACGTGCTGGATACGTGGTTCAGCTCGGCGCTATGGCCATTTTCGACGCTGGGGTGGCCAGAAGATACGTCGGATTTTCGCAGGTACTATCCGACGAGCTTGCTGATCACCGGATACGACATTCTGTTTTTCTGGGTGGCGCGGATGATCATGCTGGGGCTGCACTTCACGCACAAAGTGCCGTTCCGCGCAGTGTACTTGCACTCGCTGGTGCGCACGGCGGGCGGGGAGAAGATGTCGAAGTCCAAAGGGACGGGACTTGATCCGGTGGCGTTGAATCAGGAGTACGGGACAGACGCGATGCGATTTTGCCTGGCGTCGATGGCCGCGCCGGGGACGGACATCGTCTTGTCGGAAGACCGGCTGGCCAGCGCGCGGAATTTCGCAAACAAGATTTGGAATGCGTCGCGATTTGTCTTCGGAAACTTGGAGAAGGTTGACCTGGGAGGCGTATCGCTGGAGGAATTGGCCGCACCGGAAATTCCCGCGAAGGCGCCTTATGCGGCCGGCGGCAGGGTGTCGCTGATCGATGGATGGCTGTTCTCGCGGCTGGCCGCGACGATCAGCCTGGTGAACGAGGCGCTACAGAATTATCGGTTTCACGAAGCGGCGCAGGGTGTGTACCAATTTTTCTGGGGCGATTTTTGCGACTGGTACATCGAATGGGTGAAGCCGGAACTGCAGAGCGCGGAGAAAGCACGGGCAGTGGCGGCCTGGCGGAACCTGTTTGCGGCTTTGGATGCGGCGCTGCGCTTGCTGCATCCGTTCATGCCGTTCATCACGGAAGAGCTGTGGCACCAATTGCCGCAGCGCGCGGGGACGAAGTCCATCGCGCTGGATGTGTTTCCGGAGGCGCGGACAGATTGGAAAAACGATGAAGCTTTGGATCAGTTTTCGCTGATTCAGGACGTTATCAAAGAGCTGCGCAACATTCGCGCGGAAATGAAACTTGAGCCGAAGAAGAAAGTTGCGGCGGAATTCTCAAGCTCAGATGAGCAAGCGCGACGAGCGATGGAGTCCAGCCGGGAAGGGATTCTGCGGCTGGCGGCGCTTTTGGAATTGAAAGTGAGCGCTGATCGGCTGCCGCAATCGGGAGGCGCGGTGCGGTCGACGGCGCTGTTTGATGTGCGCATTGCTTATGTCGCGGAGAGCATTGACGTCGAGGCGGAAGAAGCACGATTACGCAAACAGATTGAGGGATTGGAAAAAGCGATCGCTGCCAAGGAAAAACAGTTGGCCGACGATACCTTCCGCAGCCGTGCTCCAGAGAAAGTTGTGCGTGGACTCGAAGCGACCCTAGCGGAGCAAACGACAGAATTGCGGAAGCTTCGTTCGCGGCTAGAGGAGCTCAAGACCGCCGCATAGCTGCGGACGCTTTCCCTTCCGTGAAGCGGCGTGATTGCGTGATCGAGATTTCCGGCGGGATTACGCTGGACACGGTTCGCGCGAACGCGGAGACGGGCGCGCTGACGCATTCGGCGCCTTCTGCGAATCTGAGTCTACTTGTAGAGAGCGTGCGGTAAACGTAAGCTTACGGCGCACGCGCTTTGCGCAAACGGCGGCTAGCCAGCTCGCAATCATGAGACGCAGCAAAAAGACGGTGACGGACACGCTTCCCGGAACGACGGACCGGCGCATCGGGGCGTTGGTCACGCTGTTGGCGGAAAACGGGACGATTGTGGTTAGCGGGGCGCGGGTTGCGCGGGGGATCGGTGTCTCAAGGTCGACGGTGTGGAAGTGGGTGGAGCGGCTTCGCGAACTGGGCGTGCGGGTGAAAGGACATCCTCGAACCGGATATTTCTTGGAGCGGGTGCCGGACATTCTTACGGCGGACATGCTACGGCAGCGGCTGAAGGGCAGCTTGTTCGGGAAGCGCATCTATCATTTTTTCAAGGTGGATTCGACGAATCGTGTGGCGCTGGAATTGGGGCATGCGGGAGAACCGGAGGGCGCGGTCATACTGGGAGAGGAGCATACCGGCGGGAGAGGGCGCGCTGGGCGTGGGTGGCATTCCGAACGAGCTGCAGGAATTTACGTGACGCTGTTGCTGCGGCCGAACCTAGCACCGGTGCAGGCGCCGCTGCTGACGATGATGGCGGGGCTTTCGGCGCATGCCGCAATTCAAGCGCAGACTGCGCTTACTGTGGATTTGAAGTGGCCGAATGATTTGCTGATCGCAGGGAAAAAAGTTGGCGGGATTTTGACGGAGATGCACGCGGAGCCAGGACAGATTCGTTTTGTGATAGTAGGGATTGGGCTGAACGTGAACCAGGAGAAGTTTCCCGCGGACCTGGCGGGGAGCGCGACATCGCTTCGCGTGGCGAGCGGGCGGCCGCAATCGCGACTGGAGCTGCTGGTACGGTTGCTGCGGGAATTCGAGCGCGACTACAATAACTTTTTGAGCGAAGGGCCGGCGGGGGTGATCGGGCGATTCACGAGCGTTTCAAGCTATGCGCAGGGAAAACGCGTGCGGGTGAGCAACGGCAAAGAAAGTTTTATGGGAACGACCGCGGGGCTGGGGCCGGAAGGATTGCTGCAGGTGAAACGCGACAACGGACAAGTGATGACGGTGATTGCGGGCGACGTGGCGGAGGCGCCGTAGATGCTGCTCACCATCGATGTCGGAAACACGAATACGGTGCTGGGCGTATTTCGAGGCGAGGAGCTGATCGCCAATTGGCGGCTGACGACCGCGCGACAGCAAACCGTCGACGAATATGGCGTGCTGACGCGCAATTTGTTCACGCTGGCGGGACTGGAACGCGACGGAATTCATGGAGTGATCATCAGCTCGGTGGTGCCGCCGGTGAATTGGACGCTCGAGGAGATGGCGCGCATTTATTTTGGGCAGAAGGCGCTGTTTGTGGAGCCGGGAGTCAAAACCGGGATTTCGGTGCTGGTGGATAATCCGCTGGAAGTAGGGGCGGACCGCATCGTGAACGGCGTGGCGGCGTTTCACAAGTTTGGCGGGCCGTGTATCGTCGTGGATTTTGGCACCGCGATTACGTTCGACGTGATTTCCGAGCGGTGCGAATATTTGGGCGGCGTGATTGCGCCGGGATTGGGCATTTCGTCGGAGGCGCTGTTTGCACGGACGGCGAAGCTGCCGCGGGTGGAGATCAAGGATCCGGGAAAAGTAATTGGCACGAACACGGTCACGCATATGCAAGCGGGGCTTTATTACGGCGCGGTCGATATGGTGGATGGAATGCTGGCGCGGATTAAGACGGAGCTCGGGAAGGACGCGACCGTGGTGGCGACGGGCGGACAAGCCGCGCTGGTGGCGCGCGGATCGAAACACATTCAGCACACAGATGAGTTTCTGACGCTGACGGGATTGCGGATCATCTGGAGCAAGAATCAGGCTGCGGAGCCGGGGAAGGTTGGCGAAGGGGCTCGCGAACCGCGCGCGATTGCGGAGATGAAGAAAGCACAGAAGTGAGCAGCGCGTCGCGCCAAAGCTCATCGGCCGACGGCTTCAACAACATGGACGGTTGGAACTATTTCAACTATTTCACAGAAATCGAAGAGTATTTCTGGAAGAAACGGGGCGCGCATCTGTTGGTGTCGCCGCTGGACTGGGCGATCATGGAGACGTGGCAGAGGGCGGGCGTGCCGCTGGAAGCGGTACTGAAGGGAATCGATCGCGCGTTTGAGAGTTATCTGCGTTCCCGACGGGGAGCGGGAAAACCGCTGAAGAGTCTGGCGTACTGCACGGATGCGGTGTTGCAGGCAGCCGAGGAGCAGCTGGAAGCAGCGGCGGGCAGCGCGTCAAAGAATGGGCGCGAAGCGAAGGAACCTTTTCCACGCGAGGAGTTGAAGGCGTACCTGGAGAGGAATGCGGCGCAGGTTGCGGCGGCAGCAAAGAACGGTAAAGGCCGGGATCCAGAAATGGCCGCGCGGCTCGCGGAGATTGCGGAGTCCGTGCGAGACAGCGCGCTGCTGCTGGATTCTCCCGCGAGGCTCGATTTCGAGGATTTGGAACGGCGGTTGACGGTGTTGGACGACAAGATAGCGGCGCTGCTGGTGACGCACGTAACGGAAGATTTGCTGCTGCGCATCCGGCGCGAGGTCGATGGACAGTTGTCGGCTTACCGACGCAAAATGAAAGCGGGACAACTGGAGCTTGTGGAAAAGAAGTACACGCAGAAGCGCCTGCTGGAAGAGTTTGGACTGCCGCGGCTGAGCCTCTACTACTTTTCTTGAATTCTCTTGAAGCGGGCGCTTTTCTTTCCGCGCGAATCGTCGCAGAATAGGACTGCAGTATGTCTGATGAGTTACGCGTATCGATTGAGAAGCTTGTGTATGGAGGCGACGGACTGGCGCACGCCGACGGAAACACGGTGTTTGTGCCGTACGTGCTGCCGGGGGAGGAAGTGCGCGCGGCTGCCAAGTCGAAGCGCAAGAAGATGGTGTGGACGCAACTGCTGGAGGTGACGTCTGCTTCCGTTCAGCGCGAAAAGCCGCGCTGCCCGCACTTTCAAACCTGCGGCGGCTGCCACTACCAGCATATTCCTGCGGCGGAGCAGCTGCGGCTGAAAAAAGAGATCTTGCAGGAGACGCTCTCGCGGCTGGGCGGCATTCAATGGAGTGGAGCGATTCAGGAGCATGCGGCGGAGCCTTATGGATACCGGAATCGCGCGCAATGGGCGGTGCGCAATGCGAATCCGCGCGCTATCGGATATTTTTTGCCGGAGAGTTCGGTCATTGTGCCGATCGACGAGTGCCCAGTGTTGTCGCCGT
Source organism: Candidatus Acidiferrales bacterium (assembly GCA_955651735.1). Lineage (GTDB taxonomy): Bacteria > Acidobacteriota > Terriglobia > Acidiferrales > UBA7541 > Acidiferrum. The sequence goes on from CATPAM010000368.1 coordinate 8,033, forward strand.
TGCTGGCAAAAACTTTTGGGCAACTGCAGGAGTTGGCGCGCTCGAATCGGTTGCCGGAGAAAGCTCTGGAGATTGAAGCTTTCGCTGACTCAGCGGATGCAAAGATCGCGCTAAACGTCGCGTTTGAGCGCTTTCCCAAACCGCCGGCGGAGTTAGCAGGCGCGTTTCGAGAGGCGTTGCCGCAACTGGAAAGCTTGTTACTTGCCGACGAGAGCAAGAATCGGTTTGAGCTGACCGGGCCGGGATATTTGTTTCACGAAGCTGGGGGATTTCGCTACCGCGTCAGCCATCTGTCGTTTTTTCAGGTGAATCGATTCTTGATCGACGATCTGCTGCAAACCATGATTGCAGGCGCTAAAGGCGAGGCCGCGCTTGATCTTTATGCCGGCGTGGGCTTCTTTACTCTGCCGCTGACGCGGGCGTTTAAGAGAGTTGTCAGCGTGGACGCCAACCTGGCAGCTACGCGCGATCTGCACGTCAACGCAGAGAGCGCGGGCGCGGGGGTTATTTCTCACAACGAGCACGCGGAGGAGTTCCTGCGCAAGACGACCGAGAAACCGGATTTTGTTTCGCTCGATCCTCCGCGTTCCGGACTGGGTGCGGAAGCAGCGGCGAAACTCGCTGCGTTGGGAGCTGCCGAGATTGCATATTTGTCTTGCGATCCTTCGACGCTGGCGAGGGATCTTGCGGTGCTGACGGGGTCGAAGAAGAACGGCGCGACTGCGAGTGCGTCAACGCGTTATGAAATTGTGGACATGTACCTGTTCGATCTTTTTCCGCAGACGTACCACATCGAGACGCTGGTGCGGTTGAGGCGTGCTCCGTGAAACTGCCGGCAGTGGCGATTACCGCGGCTTTTGCCTGCGGTGTCGCTCTCGGCCTGTGCCCGCCGCTCGTGCGGCTGGCCATTTCTCATTTCTGGCTTGCGCAGGCTTTCTTGCCGCCACTTTCTGGATTGTCGTTGGGATTCGGCTGGCGAACGCCGGCGTTCGCGTTTTGCGAACCGACCGCGATGGCGCGGTGCACATTCTGCTGGATGGCAAAGGCGTGGAAGTCACCTACTTTGTTCCCTGCTTGCCGGTTGGTGGCAATGA
>CATPAM010000369.1 GCA_955651735.1 Candidatus Acidiferrales bacterium
CACCTGGGTGGCGACGCGCAGAATGTTGGGCGTTGAGCGATAGTTCTCGGTGAGGCTGACGCGGAATTTCGTGGAATCCTGGCCTTCGCGCCAGCCGGCAAAGCGCTCCAGAAAAAGCTTGAAGCTGGCGAAGGAAGCGCCGCGAAAGCGGTAGATGGCCTGATCGTTGTCGCCGACGGCAAAAATGTTTTTAGTAGTGTTGACCAGCAGCTCGAGCAAACGCAATTGTGCGATGTTGGTATCCTGAAATTCGTCGACCAGAATGTAGCGAAAGCGAGCCTGTAGGGCGGTGCGCAAAGCGGTGTCCTGCTCCAGCAGCCCCACGGCGCCAGTGATGAGCGTGCCGAATGAAGAGCACTTCTTTTCGCGCAGCAGCTCTTCGCTGGCGCGATAGGCGCGGGCGATCTCTTGTTCGCGGGCCACAGTTTCCTGGCGCTCGGCCAACGTGTCAGCATCAAGCTCATTGCGCTCGGCTTCCAACTGCGCGGCCAGCTCGTCGGCATACCGCTGGTAGTCCTCGCAGGAGATTAGCTCGTCCTGGCAGCGCGAAAAAAACTCCACGAAATCGTTCAGGAATTGGCCGGGCTCGGCCAGGCGGCGGTAACGATCGAGCTGCAAACGGGAAAGATTGCGCCGGAGTAGAATCCAATGATCGACTTTGTCGAGCATGCGGCTGTGCGGGTCGGTATTTTTCAGCAGCGACTCGCAAAAGGCGTGAAACGTTTTCAGGGTAACGTCCTTGGCGCGCTCCCCGACGGTTTTTACCACGCGAGCCTTCATCTCGCCGGCTGCTTTGTCGGTGAATGTGAGGCCCAGAATGTTTTCACCGGAGAGATTGGGGTCGGATTGCAACAGGTGGCGAATGCGTTCGGTGATGACGCGGGTCTTGCCCGTGCCGGCGCCGGCAATCACGAGCAGCGGGCCGTCGCCGTGCGTGATGGCGCGCCGCTGCGCGTCATTGAGTTTCAGGCCGGGGTCGGCCAGCGGCTCGAGATCAAAGAGTGTGCGCACGGTTGCCAAGGGTAGTGGAGAGAAGCGTAGCGGATTGCAGGGCGAAGGGGAAACGAAACTTGATTCTTAGCCTAATTGGCCGAGCCCGAGGGGTTTGCGCCGGCCGGGCCACTGGTATTGGCTTTGGCGAAATAGCCGCGGCGGGCGCGCACCTGGTAGCCCTTGTGCTCGGGCACTTCGATGCGGATTCTGTGGTACTTGCCGTCAAACTGTGAATGCGTAGGGACGTACGCGATGGAATATTGATTGCGCAACTCGTCGCCGATGTCCTGGAAGGATTGGTCGAGGTCGTCGACGTGATACGGGAAGAACGCGCGCCCGCCGGTTTCGTCAGCCAGATCTTGCAGAATTTTATCGCCTTCGGTGAGATGCGTCTTGCGATTGGCGATCTTGTCCGGATTGGTCTGCGAGAGCTGAATCCACTGCGTGCTGGTGCTGATGGTGTAGATGACCACGCTGTAGCGCTGGGCCATGTCGATGGCTTCGGAGCGCGTGTGATTGGAGAGATTGTCGTCGCCATCGCTAATGAGAATCATGACGCGGCGCACAACGTCTGGCTGGTCGCCGGGCGGGCGCGGCGGGTGGCTCAACTCTTTCTGGCAGGCGTCGTAGATCGCGTCGTAGACCGCGGTGCCGCCGCCAGCGCGCGTCTTGACGATTTCATCGCGCAAACGCCCGGCATCGTCGGTGAACCCTTGCAGGATGGCGGGGTCGTCATCGAAGGTCATCACAAAGGCCTGGGCCTTGTTGCGGCGGAGGACGCTAAAGAGAAAGGAAGTGGCGGCGTCCTGCTCGAATTTGAGGCGGTCGCGAATGCTGTTGGAAGTGTCCATGAGCAGGCCGATGCGCAGAGGCAAGTCGGTTTGGCGGCTGAAGTAACGAATGGGTTCGGGGCTCTTGTCGTCCCAGACCTTGAAGTCCTCCTTCTCGAGGTCGGGGACTAATTTATTGCGACGATTGAGGACGGTAAAGAGGACGTCGACGAGATTGACGACTTGGGTGATTTTGCCTTGATCCTGGCGTTGCGGGGCCGGCTCTTGCGGCGGCGTGGGCTGTGGGGGCGCGGGCTGCTGGGCGGCGTCTTGGCGCTTGCCAGGCGCGGCGGCGCTGGAAGATTGCTGGGCCCGATCGCCTGCCCCAGCAGGCAAGCTTGCCGCTGCGAAAAGCAGAGCCGCGGTCAAGAGCACGGAGATGAAAATCCGGCGCATGTGAATCGATTATAGGTAGGCGGCGAGGGCAGCGTCAATTCGCTCGGGAGATTCGCCGGCGGCGGTGGCGAGTTGCTGGAGGAATGTACGCAAATCTTGTGGCAGTGGCGCGCGGAGATCGATCCAGGCGCCGGCGCGGGGTTGTGCGAAGCCGAGCTTGGCGGCGTGGAGGAAATTGCGGTGCAAAGGGGGCAGAGTGATTTTGCCGATGTGAAACTGCGCCGCAGCGCCGTAGAGCGTGTCGCCGACCACGGGATGGCGGAGAGCCGAGAAATGCACGCGGATTTGGTGCGTGCGGCCGGTGTGGAGCTGCACTTCGAGGAGCGAGGTGGCATCGACGCGGGTCAGGACGCGCCAGTCGGTGCGGGCTTCGCGGGCGTTGCCGAGAACGATGCTGCGGCGTGCAGTCATGCGTGTGCGGCGCTTGGGGTCGCGGGCGATGGCTAGATCGATGGTGCCGCGATCTTCTTTCAAGAGGCCTTGCACGAGAGCCACGTAAGTCTTCTTGACCTCGCGTTGGCGGAAGGCTTCGCTGAGCTTGGCTTGGGCGGCGTCATTTTTGGCGACGAGGATGATGCCGGAGGTGTCTTTGTCGAGGCGATGCACGATGCCGGGGCGGAGGGCGTCGCCACCTCGGGAGAGAGCTTGACCACGGCCGAGGAGGGCGTTGACCAGGGTGCCGCGCGTGGTGCCGGCACCGGCGTGCACGGTCATGCCGGCGGGCTTGTTGACGGCAAGGACGTCGTCGTCTTCGTAAAGGATGTCGAGAGGAATGGACTCGGCTTCGGCGCGCAGCGGAGGGCGGGGTTGGATCTGGATTTGGATGCGCTCGCCGGCGCGGAGGCGGTGCGAACCTTTGGCCGGGCGGGAATCGACGAGCACAAGGCCGGCTTCGATGAGTTCCTGGACGCGAGTGCGGCTGATGTTGCCGAAGCGAGAAGCGATTTGTTGGTCGAGGCGCTGCCCTGCTTCGCTTTCGGCAGCGACGAATTCATGAATCGCGGACTCGTGGCTCTGTCTCACGCGGTGATTGTAGCAGCGCCGGTGAATTGCGCGCTGGATGCTCTTTGGCCGAAGGAGCACGGCCAAAATTGGATGTGGCCGCGTGGCAAAGTGAGCTTATTCAGCTCAGTTGGCTTGCTGTTTGGTGACGTCGGAGGCGTGGTGTTTGTGGAAGAAGAGGACGTCGACGATGATGAGGGTGGCGCCGATGGTGATGGCGGAGTCGGCGACGTTGAAGGCGGGCCAGTGGTAGCTGCCGAGCCAGACTTCGAAGAAGTCGGTGACCGCGCCGTGGACGATGCGGTCGGTTACGTTGCCGGTGGCGCCGCCGAGCAGAAGCGCGAGGCCGGCGGCGGTGAGGGAGCCGCCGCTGTGACCTGCGACAAACAGCCACGCGAGCGCGCCGATGACTGCGGCGGAGCCGATGATCAGCACAATGCGCATGGTCATGGATGGCGAATCGGCGAAGACGCCGAAGGCAATGCCGGGATTGCGGCTATGCACAAGGTAGACGAAATTGTGAATCAGCTCACGGTGCCAGCCTTCGACGGTTTGCGACTCGAACAAGGCTTTGCTGGCGCGGTCGAGGAGAACGACGGCTAGGGTTAGCCAGAGCCAGCGGAGACGAGCGGGGAACATCAAGATCGTGCTCCCGATTGGGCATCCACACCGAGGCAGGGGTTTAGGGCTTTGCTTGTGGTTGGCTGTGGAGTTGCGGCTCGAGCGCCAAAGCGGCGGCAAGCCGCCGCACTCAAGATGGCCCGTCGCTTACGGTGTTGCATGGGCGGGTGTGCCTTCGATTTCGACGAGGGCTTCGCTGCAGCGCTCGCAGATAGTGGGATAGCGCGGGTTCTCGCCCACGTGGGTGGAATAGTTCCAGCAGCGCTCGCACTTCTTGCCATCGGCTTTTTCGATCAGAATGGCGAGATCGGATGATTCGCCGCCTTGAGCTGAAACCGGCGCACTGTCCAACACTTGGACTTGAGAGACGATGCACAGAGCAGGCAGTTGTTTAGCGTATGCCTTTAGGATGGTGTGCAGCTTTGGAAGGCTGGAATACAACGACACTTTCGCTTCCAGGGAACCGCCGATGGATTTCGCGTTGCGGGCCTCTTCCAGCTTGACGAGCACGGCCGAACGCACCTTGGCTAGCTCCTCCCAGGCTTCCTTTTTCTGAGGGTCGATCCTTGCGATCAGACTCTCGGCGTCGGGAAACTCCGCCATGTGCACGCTGGGTTGGTCGCCCTTGGCCTTCGGCAGATGTCTCCAGATTTCTTCGGTGGTGAAAACGAGCACGGGGGCGATGAGTCGCACCAACGCGCTGGTGATTTTCCAGACCGCGGTTTGCGCGGAGCGGCGCGATTTGTTGCTGGCGGCTTTGGTGTAGAGACGATCTTTCAGCACGTCGTAGTAGAAGGCGCTGAGATCGACGACGCAGAAATCGTGGATGGCATGGTAGACGCGATGGAAATCGTATGCAGCGTACCAGGCACGGCATTTGGTGACCAGCTCGGCGGTGCGCTCGAGCATCCAGCGGTCCATTTCCTCCAGCTGCTCGTTGGGCAGGGCGTCGTGTGCGGGATCGAAATCGGCCAAATTGCCAAGTGCGAAGCGAAGGGTATTGCGGATTTTGCGGTAGGCCTCGCTGAGCTGGGTCATCACCCGCTCGCTCATTTTCACGTCGGCTTGGTATTCGACGGAGGCGACCCAGAGACGCAGCAGATCGGCGCCCCAGCGTTCGACGATTTCATTGGGGTATAACGCGTTGCCGAGGGACTTAGACATGGGCTGGCCTTTTTCGTCAAGGGTCCAGCCGTGTGTGACAACGCTGCGGAACGGAGCTTTGTGCTTGATGCCGGTGGCGACGAGCAGCGAGCTGTGGAACCAACCGCGATACTGGTCGGGCCCTTCGAGATAAACGTCGGCAGGCCACTCAGGCCCCTTCAGCACGGCTAGATGCGATGAGCCGGAATCGAACCACACGTCGAGGATGTCGTTTTCCTTGCGCCATTTTGCCGCGCCACAGGAACACGTTGTGCCAGCCGGCAAAAGCTGCTCGGCACTGTGTTTGTACCAGGCGTCGGCGCCTTCTTTCTCGAACCAGCGCACGACGTTGCGCAGGGCTTTGAAATCCTCGAGGCGGGTACCACACGCGTCGCAGTAGAAGACGATGATGGGCACGCCCCAGAAGCGCTGGCGCGAAACGCACCAGTCCGGACGCTCCGCGATCATGTCGTACATGCGGTCTTCGCCCCAGGCGGGAATCCACTTCACGTGGCGGATTTCGCCGAGCGCTTCCTGGCGCAGGCTTGCACTGCGGCCGTGGGCTGCGGCGTCAATCTTGATGAACCACTGCTCGGTGGCGCGAAAGATCACGGGATTGTGGCAGCGCCAGCAATGCGGATAGCTGTGCCTGTACTCATGATTGCCGAGCAGCGCGCCGCGTTCGGCGAGCAGCTTGACGATGATGGGATTCGCGGTGAAAACATCCTTGTCCTTGTATTCCGGCAAGCCTTCGAGGTACACACCGCGATCATCGATGGGCGCGTAAATCTCCAAGCCGTATTTTTGGCCGGAATAAAAGTCGTCGGCGCCGTGTCCCGGAGCGGTGTGCACGATGCCGCTGCCCTGATCGAGGGTGACGTAGTCGGCGAGAATGCCGGGCACCTGGATTGGCAAAAAGGGATGCTGAAACTTCATCCCGGAAAAGTCGGAACCTTTGAACTTTCCCCGGATGCCGGCTTCCTTGATTCCAGATTCTGCCTGCAAAGCCGCAACGCGATCGGCCGCGAGCAACAACGCGCCTTTTTCCGTATCGACCACGACATATTCAAAATCCGGATGAAACGCCAGTGCGCGGTTGTGCGGAATTGTCCAGGGAGTGGTGGTCCAGATCACCGCGCTGACGTCGGGGCCGATCTTCGCGGCTTGGCCCGAACCGCCGCCCACGACACCAAATTTGACCCAGATCGAAGGGCTGGTGTGGTCTTCGTACTCGACTTCGGCTTCGGCCAGCGCGGTGCAATCATGGATACACCAATAGACCGGCTTGCGCCCGCGATACACGTAACCGCTCTCCATGAAGTCCAGAAACGCACCGGCGATGGCGGCTTCGTAGTCGAAGCTCATGGTGAGGTACGGATCGTTCCAGCGGCCGAAAATGCCGAGGCGTTTGAAGTCGCGCTTGTGCTGCTCGACGTAGCGCGTGGCAAACTCGCGGCACAGCTTGCGAAACTCCGCTGGCGGCACTTTGCCCTTGCCGCCCAATTCCTTTTCGACCTGCGTTTCGATGGGCAATCCGTGACAGTCCCAGCCCGGCACGTACGGGGCATAATGGCCGGCCATGCTCCTGGTCTTCACGACCAAGTCTTTCAGGATCTTGTTGAGTCCGGTTCCCAGATGAATTTCCCCAGTGGGATACGGCGGGCCATCATGCAGGACAAACAGCGGCTTGCCCTTGCGGACTTCCAGAATGCGCTCGTAGAGGTTCTCGTCCTGCCAGGCAGCGAGCTGCTTGGGCTCGTTCTGCGGCAAGCTGGCCTTCATGGGAAAGTCCGTCTTCGGCAGATTCAGCGTCTTTTTGAGTTCCAGCGGCTCGGACATGGGTTGATTTAGCGCAATTCCCTTCTATGCCGTTATTTCCCCAAGGTGTTTGGTGGGAAACATCGGAAAGCAGCGTGAATAGCGTATGTTACAATGAATGGCAGTGGGTGTCAGCCGTCGGGCGCGTGCAACCAATCCGAGCCTGCGGGAATCGTATTTTCGGTGGGACACCTAGTCGAGGGTTTTGTACGTCTAAACCTATGCCGCTCGGCGGCTGATTTTAGGGGACACAGGTGCCAGATTCGTCTTTCATAAGTCTTTTGCCCGCGAATATAAAACGAAGCGCGCCTGGGGGCTCGAACCCGCAGCAGGTGGCCGTGCCGGTGCCTGCCAATGCCGTGCCACGTTTCGGGGCTCCCGCGCACCTCGTATCCGATGATTTTTGGTCGAACTTGAAGCAGTTTTTGACCGAGCGCCCGGTGAAAGTAGTGGAGCGTCCCGGTGCACCGTTCACGAGCAATGCGTTTGGCGGCGGAGTCGGCGAGAACCTGAAAGAGTTTTTGAGCTCGCGCCCAGTACCGAAGGGGCCGCTGAACAGCCGCTTGGCAGTAAATTGGGGTGCGAACTTTGGCGGATTTTTCTACCGCATCAAGGAGTTTTTCTCGCCATCCAAACAGCCGCCTCTGCCGCCCGGAATTCGACCTGTGAAAGTGAAGGAGATTTGGTCGAAGGACGAGTCCTTCGGCTGGACGCAAATCATTTCCATAGGTCTTCACGCGGGAGTCTTCGCGCTGGTTATTTTGCTGCCCCTGATCTGGCCGGTTCCCCACACGACCGAAGCCAAGAGCAATCTGAACGTCATGCCAATCGATATTTCGCCTTATGTCGCGAAGCTGCCTGCTGGCGCCGACAAAGCAGGGGGCGGTGGCGGCGCCAACGACCACACCCTGACGCCGGTGAACAAGGGGAAATTGCCCAAGTTCAAG
>CATPAM010000370.1 GCA_955651735.1 Candidatus Acidiferrales bacterium
ACTCCGCCCAAGTTGAGATATATGCCGGTTCGGGCCTGGCGACGAAGAACTGGATCACGAAGCCAGCGGCCACAGCGATTAACATACAAATGGCCGCGCTTGAAACCGCGGTAAGCACGCCCGTACGGACTGAGTTGAGAGCGCGTGCCGCCCGAAATCCGGCTATTCCCCACGACGTGAATATCACCAGCATAAAGGCTATTGGCAGAGCCGGGATGTGGATGGCGGGTATACCGTTCTCGAGTGCAATGTTCAGGGCCTTGGCGATTCCACCCAAGATGCCGAATAGAGTCGCGACTCTTAGGATTGCGTCCCAGCTTGCGCCCTGGCGCCTTCCGACCCACACAGCAGCAGCCGCATAAGCAACCAAAACAGACGTCGACTCCAGCACGAAAATGCGCGCCCCGGGCTGGTAGAAAAATGCCGGATACTGCGCGACGGCCACAGCGATCATCGTAAGATTCGCGAGGATGAGCGCGAGCATCGCGATGGTAGGGGATCGCAGGATCACGGCGTCCAGATCATCTCACGCAGCAGCAACTTCTGGTTGGTTTGCAAACACAGCGAAGAGGGCTGCCCACCGGAAAGGCGATGGAATTGTAAGTTTAAGATTGCCAATGGATTACTGGCCACGCGTCATTGCTAGCAGCCGCGGCAGGGCTTGCCGTGCATGGCTTCCGAGCCCTCGCGCACGATGATGGGCGTCAGGCACAGTGCCGCTAGCGGATCCGTCCAGTGATTCCTCCAAACGGCATTGACAATCAGGCCCGCCAAAGCAATCCAAGCCATGTAGGCGCATAGCGCCGACTCCGCGGCGTCTGCCCTTAGTGCTCCGCTTCCCGTCTTCGCCGCCAAATGGCGCTTCTCTGCGGCCAGCCAGGGCATGACCATAGCGGCTAGCAGGAGGAGCACGATCCCGACGAGGCTCGTTCGCACTTCACTGTACCCTAGCAATGCAGCGGCCGAGGCGATTACTACGAAGGCCGCCAGAGTGAAGAGCAGGATTCCGCCGATTTGCGCAGTCCGTTCCTCGGTGCGTTCCGCGACACCTGCGTGGCGGAAACGCCAGAAGACGACCGCCGCCGACAATAACTCGATTAAGCTATCGCCGCCGAATCCCAGAAGCGCCGGGCTGCGGGCTTTCCAGGCCGAAACAAGAGCAACTCCAGCCTCAGCAGTCATCCAAACGACTGTGAACGTTTGAATCCATAGAATGTGGCGCCGGATTTGGGGAGGCGTAGAAATTTGTGCTGCGTCCACGCTGTCATTATGCGATATGCATTAGGGGAAAGCACGCTCTGCTGGGGAGTAGAGGCAAGAAGTGCGAAAGCAGAATATAGAATTGAAGACCATCCCTTCAATGAAAAGAGGCTAAATGTCCACCTCGCACCCGCGGTTCACGGCACGAATCCTAGGCTCCCAAGAGACGATTTTTGACCTGATTGCCGACATGCCGAATTACGGTCGCTGGCTACCCGGTTCAGAGGCGTTCGGCGGGACAACGGAGGTATCGCCATATCCAGTCCGTCTCGGCACAACCTATCTCGACGCGGGGCCGGCAGGGCAGAGGCTCGGTTCCGTCACGGGGTACGACCCTCCGAAATACATCGCCTTTCATCACACCATCCTGTTGAAGCGAGGCCCGCTGACCGCAAACATTGACATTCATATTCGTTACACGTTTGAGCCAGTAGAGCGCGCGACATACGTCATCCGCGATCTCGATCTCACCATCCAAATACCCGGCCTACTGAGGGTGGCGGAGCCCTTGGTCGTATACGTGTTCCGTAAGAAGAATGTGCGGATACTCGCGGAGCTGAAAGGTTACGTCGAAGCGCAACCGAAGCAACGCGATCCTAAAGAGAGCCGAAGAGAGCTACAGAGGTAAACATGTTTGTTTTTGCCCGTGCGGTCACTTACGCTGCGCTCTTTATCGGCTTCGTGCTCGTCTACTTGCCGGGCCGCCTTTTGTCTTGGACGGGCATTGTGCGGCCTGCGGCGATCGAGCTGCCGCAGGTCGCTGGGATGGTTATCGGGGCCGCTGGTGCGGTGGTCGCGCTGTGGTGCATCTTCACATTCGCAACGATCGGAAGAGGCACTGCGGCGCCCTTCGATCCCCCTCGCCGACTGGTGATTCGCGGTCCCTACCGTTTCGTGCGGAATCCCATGTACATCGGTGCCGGACTCGCCCTCGCCAGCGCCGCGCTCTTCTACGAGTCGTTGTCGCTTCTGGGCTATGCGGGCCTCTTCTTTCTCGCAACGCACGTCTTCGTGGCGGGCTACGAGGAGCCCACTCTACGGCGAACCTTCGGGCAAGACTACGAAGCATACTGCCGCCAAGTCAGGCGCTGGTGGCCGAGGGTAGGAACCGCACATGATTCCGATGCCGCCTAACACCGGGATGGGGCCGACTCGCAAGCCCACCCCACACGTGTTCGCCTAGCTAGCATGCCACCCGCCATAGCGAAGACCTACGTGTAACCCCGACACTTGTTTCCGTCTGGCCACCCGTCCGATCTCGCCGCCGACATGCCTTGGTACAATTCTTGTCGCCACATCAATCGCCCCCGAGCCACTCTCGCAACGGAAATCGGCTTTTAAAAGACTGAGCGCCTGGCGCCTTATGCAGCGCCAGACGCGAGAGCCTCGTTATTACTTCTTACTTCTGCGTCGGATACACAAACTCCACGCCAGCGTTATCACCCGGGTAGAACCACACCTTTAGGGCTTCTGGCCCCCGGTCGGGTCGATCTTCGAACTGAAGAATTGCTTCGCTGGGGGTTCCGTCCGAGAGTCCGGAATACCTTGGATCGTGGTAATCAAATGCCTCCCGTCAGCATTGTAAATTGCAACGAGAGTGCGATCGTTGGAATCCGGCAGTTTCAATATGTAAGTGCCTGCGGGAAGAACTTTCCCGGGAACCTGAATGGGTTCGTTGACAGTCATAATCGTTTTCTTATCTGATTCGTCGGCCCGAACCTTGGGGACAAAGAAGGTCCCCCCCAACAGCATCAGGCAGATCACGCCATTGAACATTTTGCGGTACATTTTTAAATCTCCTTATCTTAGAGATCCGCGCCAAAGTTTCACATCGCCGCGGAATTTTGTTCGTGAAATAGAAAGGCATTCTCAATACCAAACGGTATCGAAGATGATTGCCTGCAAGGAACGCTATTTCAGTGACTTACGCCGGCTGGCTTTTTCTAAACCGCGGCTCAACCGCCGCGCGTCCGGTATCCTGGAAGCGGTGTCAGTCAGAATGATGGCGCGAGGAAGGGGAGCGAGAAATTGACTCGAACCCGGCGATCGCACCGTAGCGATTCTAATATTCGCTTCATCGGTCGCTCTTTCTACGAAAAGCCAGCCGATCTTGATCGTGGCCGAGGGTATGAACCGCACATGATTCTGATGCCGCCTAACACTCGGATGGAGCCGACTCGGAAGGCCGCCCCGAGCCTGTTCGCCTAGCTAGCATGTTCCACTCGCCAAGGAGTCCGGAAAGCAGCGAGACCTGATACTCTCAGCCCAACATACAAACTCCGTAGCCGGCACAAGAAAAGGAGCTAAGTTCGTTCTAAGACGGAAGAAGCCCTGACACTATAGGGCCAGATATGTGAAGACTATGCGGTTATTCGGGGTACTGGTCGCCTTTGTCCGGGTCAGCCGCGAGGTGGCGCGGCATATTTCCGCGCAGCGGGTGCGATTTTTTTCGCGGCGTGAAGCGATGGGGGCGCAGGTGAGGATCGCTTTGCAGGGATTTTTTCGGGCGGAGTAGTGG
>CATPAM010000371.1 GCA_955651735.1 Candidatus Acidiferrales bacterium
ATCAAAGCCTGGGTGGGTAATGCGAGCTGGTATGGACCCGGGTTCAACGGTCGCAAGACGGCCAATGGCGAGATCTTCGACAGCGAAGCACTCACCGCCGCGCACCCCCATCTGCCCTTCGGTTCCCTAGTGCGCGTGGTAAACACGCGCAACGGGAAATTTGAGCTGGTACGCATTAATGACCGCGGTCCCTATCAAGAAGGACGCGAAATTGATGTATCCTATCGCGTCGCCCGGAAAATCGGCCTTATCCATTCGGGCGTGAGCCAGGTCCGGCTCGAGCTGATGGAACTGCCGCAGAAACGTTGAGCTTCGACGCCCATCCACGCAGCAGTCTGATCGTAGCTCTCGATTTTGATTCATTATCTTCCGCTCTGAAATTTGCCAAGCAGGTCGCCGATCTTGTCGGTATGTTCAAGATCGGCAGCCAGCTCTTTACCGCGGCAGGGCCGCAGGCCGTACGCGAGATTGCGGCACTTGGCCCAGGTATCTTCTTGGACCTGAAATTTCACGACATTCCCAACACCGTCGCTGGCGCCATACTCTCTTGCGCCGCCATGCCCGGAGTACAGCTGGTGAACGTGCACGCGCTGGGCGGTCGCGCCATGCTCCATGCCGCCGCACAAGCTATCAGTGCGGCGCAGGCGATGGGTGCGGACCGGCCAAGGCTGCTCGCCGTCACCATCCTCACCAGCATGGATCAGAAAGCCATGCGCGAAGTGGGCATCGGCGGCAGCTCACAAAGCCGAGTGCTGAGACTCGCGCAGCTTGCCAAGAAAGCCGGGGCTGATGGCGTGGTGGCCTCCGTAAAGGAGGCACGCGCGATTCGCAAAGCCTGCGGGCGAGATTTCCTGATTGTCACACCCGGCGTGCGGCCAAAGGACAAGGCTTCTGCCTCTAAGGATGATGATCAAGCTCGCACCGCCACCCCTGCCGAAGCAATTCGTGCGGGCGCGGATTTCCTCATAGTGGGCCGGCCAATCCTCGCCGCCTCCGATGCGCGTGCGGCCGCGCAAGCCGTCGTGGACGAAATCACCGCCGCAAAATAATTCGATTTTTCCACTTCAAATCTCAGAAGAAGCGCTAGCACTCCGAAGTGGGCGAAAGCGCAAGCGGGAGTCCTGTGTGCTACCTTTACCGAGCAACATTCACGAATGGTCTTTCGCGAACGTCCCCATACTCATGACTGGCCGACCAAAAAGCGTCATCGTCGGGACCGCCGGGCACATCGACCACGGCAAGTCTTCGTTGGTGGAAGCTCTAACCGGCATGCATCCCGACCGCCTGGAAGAGGAAAAGCGCCGCGGCATCACCATTGACCTGGGCTTTGCCTTCCTCGAAGAGAGCGGCGTCCGCTTTGGATTCGTCGATGTGCCGGGACACGAGCGCTTTGTCAGCAACATGCTCGCGGGCGCCGCGGGTGTGGATCTGGTGCTGCTGGTGATCGCCGCCGACGAATCGATCAAGCCGCAAACCCGCGAACATTTCGATATCTGCCGCCTCCTCGGCGTGACGCGCGGCGTCGTGGCGCTCACGAAAAGCGATCTCGTCGACGCCGACACCGCTGGGCTGGTGCGCCTGGAAGTCGAAGAATATTTGCACGGCTCGTTTCTCGAAGGTGCGCCCATTGTTCCCGTGAGCGCAAGAACGCAGACGGGATTACCCGAATTGAAGCACGCGCTCCTCGCTGTAGCCCAGCAGGCCGAGGGAAAAGATGTTGCCCGCTACTTCCGCCTGCCCCTTGATCGCGCCTTCGCCATCAAGGGCTTTGGCGCGGTGGTCACCGGGACACTGATTTCCGGAAGCGTGGCGCCTGGTGATGAAGTTGAGCTGCTCCCCGCGGGCCAACGCCTGAGGGTGCGCGGCGTACAATCCGGCGGCCAAACAGTCGAGCGCGCCATCGCCGGACAGAGAACGGCCGTAAATCTGGCCGGAATCGAGCACCATGCCTTGCAGCGCGGCATGGTGCTCGCTACTTCTGGGAAGTTTCGTGGCACCCGAAGGATCGACACTTGCCTGGAACTTTTGCGGTCTGCCCCAAAAATGAAGCACCGCAGCCGCGTCCATTTTCATTCAGGAACTTGCGAAACCGTCGCAGAGTTGATTTTCTATGCTCAGAAGGAACTCGCGCCCGGTCAAAGCGCATTCGCGCAGCTCCGCTTGCAGGACGATGTTTTAGTCTTGCGCGGCGATCGCTTCATCGTGCGCCAATTTTCGCCCGTAACCACCATTGGCGGTGGCGTAGTCCTCGATCCACTGGCGCGCCGCCCCACTCTTCGCGACACCGGCCGCGTAGCCTTTCTCCAAATATTGGAGCACAGCGACCGCCTTGAAGTGCTCGCGGCCATGACCGAGCGTACCGTGCTCGGCCTAAGCTTCGAAGAAATAGTCGCACGCACCGGTTGGCTCGAAAACGAAATTCGCGCAGCCGCAAAGAATCTCGCCGAGAGTGGCCGGATAAAAATTGGCTCCGCGGAGCCGCTGGTTTTGCTCTCCGGAAAAAGTTTCGACGAAGTCCGCCAGAAGATTGCCGCAAGAGTCGAGAGATTCCACAAGGAAAACCCGCTCCTCCCCGGAATATCCCGCGAGGATTTGCGGTCTAATCTTGGCAGGCGCGTTCGGCCGGAAACGTTCCGGGCCGCTCTCGATGAGCTCCTGGAGGAAAAGAAGCTTGAGGCGCAAGGCGAAATCGTCAAACGCGCCGGCGCAGCCATCCACCTTGACCCTGAGGAAGCGCGCGCCAAAGAACAGATCGAGAAAGCCTTCGCGACGGCGAGCTTGGCCGTTCCGTCGGTCCAGGAGGTCTTAAGCCAGCTGCCCGTGGAAGCGCGGCGCGCGCAGAAGATCCTGCAGATCCTCTTGCGCGACAAAATCTTGGTCCGGGTAACGCCCGAGCTGATCTTCCATCACGATGCGCTGGCGCAGCTCCGCGACCGCCTTTCCGTCTTCAAGAAAACCAAGGGCGAGCGCATCTCCGTGCCCGGCTTCAAGGAGTTGACCGGCATCACCCGCAAGTACGCGATCCCGCTCCTTGAATACCTCGACCGCGAGCGGGTAACCCGCCGCGCGGGCGACGAGCGTGTTATCCTGTAGAGGCGTAGAGGGCGCGCCTAGCTCCACTTGCCGCGCACGGCATCCTGAGTTAGGGTTGTGAGTAGCGCGCCGCAGATGGTGCGTGGAGGCGATTCATGGGCGAGTTTAGTCCTATCCATTGGATGATAGTCTTGGCGATTATCCTGCTCCTTTTCGGAGGGCGCAAGATTCCTGAGTTGGCGCGAGGCTTAGGCGAAGGCATCCGTAGTTTCAGAGAGGGTATGTCTGGGGCCGCGCAC
>CATPAM010000372.1 GCA_955651735.1 Candidatus Acidiferrales bacterium
CCGTATGGCTGCCCGCCGGTTCGCTTGGCGCCGGTCCGCATAGCGCGCTCGTTCTGCGCGAATCGAAACTTGGCCCAGGCGGTCCCACGTTTCGTGGCGTTCGCCTCGAGCAGGGTGGCGTGCTGCCCCTGGGTGATCGCGCGCTGCTGCGCTACGGCGCGGAATACGTGCTGGTTGGCATGGTAAAGTCCGCCACGTCGCTTCGCCCGCGTCTGGAACTGGATACGCGAGTCACAGATGCCTGGCATGCCGCCTTGATCTTTGCCGAAGAGCCCGGTGCGGCCACTCCTCTCGAGTCCGACGAACGGGGAATTGGAAGCGAACTGGCTGCCGCCCTGAACGAATTTGATTCCTTCCCCACTTTGCTTTGGCGCGGTGGCCGGCCGGTGCTCGAAGGCGGCTGGCACGAAGAGATCGCTGCGGACCGCAAGCTGGGCTCGCATGGGAACCTTCAGGTCGCCGCTTTCCACGATGACAACCGGCACGTCGCGGTTTTCGGTCGCGGCAACGATCTGCCCGCCGCCGATTATTTCCAGGATTATTTCTCTAACGGGTTCGCCTATGATGGCGGCGCTTCCGGCAATTGGGGTATGCGCCTTGCGATCCGCGAAAAGCTGTCCGACTCAACGGAACTGACCGCCATATACGCGTACGCGGGTGCGCTCAGTCCTACCGACATTGTCGACGCACCGATGCGCAACATGCTGCGCAACACCATGCACAATTCTGTCGGAGCAAGTATTTCCACAAAGCTGCCGCGCCTGGGTACTAAGCTCACTGCTGGTTACAAGTGGGTCGGCGGCGAAGCGGTATCGCGTTTGGACGCCTATGGCGAATCGCTCTTTCAGATGGATCCGTTCCTCCACGTGGGGGTACGCCAGCAGCTGCCTAAGTTTGCGCCGGGCCACTGGGAAGCAATCGCCAATTGCGACAACCTCTTCGCTCAAGGCTATGTCACGGTGAACACGCAGGATGGCCGCGCGGTGCTGGTTCCAGCCTTCCGGACGTTCCGAGGTGGATTGAGCGTGCAGTTCTAAATGGGATTTAAGGTTCGGAAAGCTGTAGGCATCCTTCCATAAAGTGGATACCCGCGGCTTGACCTCCCCGCCAAAGCCCTAACCTTAAGAAGGCATTACAGTTCCGGGTGCGGCCGTCTCTTGAAAAGTGGACATTGGGTTGCACCTTAAATTCACAAGTGGGGTGTATTCCCCGGGGACCATGAAGCAAAATCTGCGGGTCAGTCTCGGAGCCGTCGTCCTGGCGCTTGCCACGCTGGCGGCGATGATCTTTGCCTGGCTGAACTTCGTCCAGCGCGAGACGTTTGACACCCCGGATGACGGTGTAGCCTGGCTGGATACCGTAAACGGCGCTCAGGCTTGGAAGTTGGCTCCCAACTCTCCGGCGGCGCGCGCCGGTATTCGTCCGGGCGACCTGCTGATTGCTATCAACAACGTTGCGGTCACCTCTCAGGTGCAGGTGACGCGTCGCTTGTGGCATGCCGGCCTCTGGAACCAGGTGCGCTACAAACTCGCGCGCAACGGCCGTGAGTTTGAGACTCACATCGTCACCGCTCACGCCGAAAAGCCCGCTTCCATCGAGAAATATGGGCGGTTTGTCCGCCTCCTCTATCTCTTCATAGGCCTGTTCATTTTCGTGCGCCGGTGGAACGCGCCGCGCGCCGTGCATTTTTATGTTTTCTGCCTGGTCTCTTTCATCCTGTATTCCTTCCGGTACAGCGGCAAGCTGGACGCCTTCGACTATGAGGTGTATTGGGCCAGCATCGTCGCCCGAATGCTCGCGCCCGCCCTGCTGCTGCACTTCGCTCTGGTTTTTCCGGAGCGTGCCGAAGGCCGCGTTCGTTCGCTTTCCAAGCTGACCCTGGTCTACGGTCCCGGCGCCGCGTTTCTCCTTTTCCATGTGAGCACTGCTTTTAACATGCTGGGGTTTGTGCCCTGGCTCGGGTCGCGCCTTCTGCTCGATAAGATCGAGCTGAGCTATCTCGGTATCTATTTCCTGGCTGCGGGACTGGTTTTCTACAAGAACTTCCGTGAAGCGCCTTCCGGTGTTCTCCGTCAGCAATTGAAATGGCTGACCGGCGGAACTCTCGCCGGCAGCGTGCCCTTCGCGCTGTTTTACATCGTGCCGTTTGCCATGGATGCCGCAACGCGCTCGTGGATGCGCACCTCCGTTCTCAGCTTGGTGCTCATCCCGCTTTGCTTCGGCTACGCCATCATCCGCTACCGCCTGATGGATGTGGACATCATCTTCAAGCGCGGCTTGGCTTACACCGCTGCTACCGCGGCCGTGGCCGCCGTCTATTTCGCCTTAGTCGCGCTCATCGCCGGTATCTTCCACGCGCAGACCTCCGGGCCGGTCGGTAGCATGATCGCCATCGTAATCGCCGCGTTCCTTTTTCAACCGTTCCGCGAATGGATTCAGGCGCGCCTGGACCGCTTTTTCTACCGCGACCGTCTCGATTACCGCCGCACCTTGATCGAGTTCGGACGCACGCTCACCAACGAAGTGCGCTTCGATCCCATGCTCGGTTCCGTCATGGATCGCCTCTCGCAGACCTTGCTGGTCGACCGCCTCGCCATTTTCATGGAAGATCCCATGCAGCCGGGACACATGCGCCTCGCTCGTTCCATGGGCGTGCGCCTTTCCGAGCCCATGGATCTTAGCTTCCTCGAGCCGGCCCGGCCCGAGTTCGCCCGGGGGGCGCTCTTCTTTGAGTCGCCCCGCGTAGCGAGAAACGTTTCCGATTCCGTCCGTCAAACCCTTGAGCAATTGGATTTGAATTACTTCGTCCCCTGCCGCATTCGCGAGCACACCGTCGCCGTTCTCGGCCTCGGCAAGACCGTCGATGGTGATTTCCTCTCCAGCGACGACGTCGAGTTGGTGCAAACCATCGCCGGCTACGTCGCCGTGGCTCTGGACAACGCGCAGCTCTATTCTTCTCTGGAGCAAAAAGCTCTGGAAATCGCGCGCCTCAAGGATTTCAGCGAAAACATCGTCGAATCGTTGAACGTCGGCGTGCTGGCCGTCGATCTTGGCGGCATGGTCGAGTCCTGGAACACGCGCATGGAGCAACTCTTCAGCGTGAAGCGCCAGGACGCCGTGGGCCGCCAGTTGCGTGCGCTCCTGCCGGAAGAGCTTGCCGAGGAAATCGCCGCGCGGCGCGATGAAGAGCAAATCACCGGCATCTACAAGCAGCGGCTGCATCACCAGGGCAAATTCCTCACCCTCAACGTTTCTATTACTCCGCTGGTCAGCAAATCCGGCGAGCGCATTGGCCGTCTCCTGCTCTTCGACGATGTCACGCAGCGCGAGCGCATGGAAGAGCAGATGACCCAGACGGAGAAGCTCACTTCCCTGGGCTTGCTCGCCGCCGGCGTGGCCCACGAAGTCAATACGCCACTCGCCGTCATCTCCAACTACATTCAAATGCTCGCCAAGCAAATGCCCAACGATGATCCGCGACACGCCATCATCGACAAAATCGTCAAGCAGACTTTCCGGGCCAGCGAAATCGTCAATAACCTTTTGAATTTCTCGCGCACCGGCGCCGCTGAGTTGGCCGATATCGACGTCAACCGCGTGGTCGAAGAGACTCTCTCGCTCGTTGCGCACCCGCTCAAGACTTCTCAGATTCACATCGTCAAGCAATTGGGTGATTCGCTGCCGCCCGTGCGCGGCTCGGCCAACAAGCTCCAGCAAGTCTTTCTCAATCTATTCTTGAATGCTCGCGACGCTATGCCCGCCGGCGGCATGCTTGAAATTCGCACCGCGGCCCACAATGGCAGCGTCGAAGTCGAAGTGGCCGACACTGGCGCGGGCATTCCCCGCGAGGACATTCATCGCATTTTCGACCCGTTTTTCACCACCAAATCGAATGGCCGCGGCACAGGCCTGGGCTTGTCCGTCAGCTACGGTATAATCAAAGAGCATGCAGGAAAAATCGATGTACGTTCGACCCCTGGAAAGGGCACATCCTTCCACGTTGAGTTTCCCGCGCTCCGGAAAGCAGTCCATGCCTAAGGGCTCGATCCTCGTAATCGACGACGAATCTGAAATACGCGAGGGCCTGGAGCTGCTGCTCACCAGCGAAGGCTATGGTGTCTCCACGGCGGGAACCGGCGAATCCGGTCTCGCCAAACTCGAAGAGCGCCCTTTTGACCTGTTGCTTCTGGACGTTAGCCTTCCCGACCGCAACGGCTTGGACCTGCTGAAGGAAGTCCGCCGCCGCGATCCCCATCTTTCCGTCGTGCTCATTACCGCTTACGGCTCCATCGATATGGCGCGCACCGCCTTCAAAAGCGGCGCCATGGATTACATTACCAAGCCGTGGTCCAACGACGAGCTCCTCGCGCAGGTTGCGCAAGCGGTGGAATCACGCCGCCTGCGTGAAGAAAACGTGCAGCTCAAGCGCGCCCTCAAGCAGCGCTTCAATTTCCCCAGCATCATTGGCAAAAGCGAGAAGATGCTGACACTACTGGACCTTGTCACGCAGGTCGCGCCCTCGCGCTCCACCATACTCATTAGCGGCGAAAGCGGCACTGGCAAAGAGCTCATCGCCAAGGCCATTCACTCCGCCTCTACGCGCGCGGACAA
>CATPAM010000373.1 GCA_955651735.1 Candidatus Acidiferrales bacterium
AACTCAGCCGGGCGATTACGACGTTGCAGAGTGCGATTCGACTTGGCTCAACAACTGGGAGCGTAAGGCTTTGAATTCCGAAAGCGGTAGCAGACATTCTAGATATGCGTAGTTGATGCTGATGTTGGCCTCTCCCAGTCGGGAGGCTACACGCGCAATCTCGCCGGGCCGGTGCGCAATCTTGGCGTGGACGATTTCTGTCTCTACGTACGTCAGCCCCTCGTTAACCAGCACCGCCTTGGTTGTCGGCGGATTGTCCACGATGAATCGAGTCACCATCTTCCCTCCGGTCGGGAACGATTGAAGCGCGAGAACGTTCACCCCGCACTCGGCGAGCGCCCGGCAGACATTTCCGAGTGTGCTAGGCCGGTCCTCCAGTAACACGGTGAATTCTTTGATGACGGGCATGGCGGGGACCTCCTTTCCGTTTCCAGGATGCAGGGTGCACCCCGGCTTGGGCTGGAATGGTAACGAAATCTTATGCCCCAGGCACAGTCGTGTTCAAGAGTAGCTGACAGGCTAGAGTGAAGACAGGGTTGAGCGCGACCGCTGCGCCGAGCAGAAACGAGTTTTCTGGTTTGATTTTCTTAGCTTACTTCATTGCTGTTAGCTTTCTGCAATTAAGGCGTCAATCTTTTGAATCGCTTCCGAGATAATCTGAAAGACGCACTCATCGTTCAGGTGGTCTTCTAGCGCGATGCGGAGCCTTGCCTGTAGTTCATCCAGGACATTCGGCAAGCGCTCCTCTGATTTCCGCTCTGCTTTCATTTTGGTCTTCCTGTAAATCGTCGCGCCCTCCGGCATCTCGCTCTGCTTGATGCGGCGAACGCTAACTGCCTTGGGTGCTTTCGCGGATGTCTTCAACCGTGCTTTGATGTCATCAGTGTGGTCCCTGTACGAACGAAAATAGAGCACGGTGCCGTCACCGTACTTGATTTCCCAAACTTTCTTTTCACCTTTGAGCGTATTCATGGCCGTTCACTTTCCGGGCAGCAGCCAAAGGCGTCCCTGCACTCCGTTTTCTGTTTTCGACGGCTGATATCCAGCTTCGCCTGTTGCTCGATTAGCTTGTGGCACTCTGAGTCTACAAAGACAGTGAGGTCGAGCGTGACCTCAGGAAAGTGAAAACAGCGATCTTGGTTTCTGAATGATTGTGCACAGTGGCTACGATGAGCGCTATTTTGCACACTTTGTGCACAGCAGCAAGAATAGGGTGAGGACCAGTTCCCTAAATCCTTTACAGTCAAAAGGATTGGTGGACGTGACCGGGCTCGAACCGGCGACCCCCTGCTTGCAAAGCAGGTGCTCTCCCAACTGAGCTACACGCCCATGATAACTATATGATTCTAATAGATTTCTGTGAGAATGGCTACCTGCTGACTACCTACCGTGGAAGCAGGTGTTCTTCAATGAAGTTCAGTGGTTCCAAAGACTGGTGATTCCCCCCTTGCTGCAGTTTTGTTTTTACGACCGAACACAGTACGCGACAGTATGCTCTCGCTGGACGCCCGACCAACTCCGATTTCGTTACGGTGTACAGCTCGAAGGGACAGAGAATAACAGGCCCGTCTGTTGCTGACGGTCATAGGTTTGGCGTCGCCAAGGTCGCGCTCGCTCCCGGGCGAGGTCTGCAACCAGCGCATAAAACGGACACTTGTCCGTGGGCTGGTCCCAATCAGACTGAGTCGTGTTTAGCCGTTGGGTTGTTCGAAAATCGGATGAATATTGAACATGATTCGGAGCGGATCTCGCTTCATGATTTCAATTAGTTAGAAGGCAATAGTTTAAGGGGATTCTTGAACATCCAGCGAAAGGGAATTATTTCCCAGAACCCCCTTTTGTAGATAGTTTCCGTGTTGCCGACCACTTGTCCAGAATCGTCGGATCCGCTGCAAGGCCATTCCTTTGGGGATATCATGCAGCCCACGGATGGCCCTCCTCCCTGGCACCAAACTCGGCCCCTATGTAATCAGCGCGCCCAGCTCATAAGGTCCGAGTTTGGTGCCAGCTTTCAACAGCGGCCCCGAGGCTTTAGCGACGGGACGACGAGAGTCTGCCTGGATGCGAGCGCAAAACTCCAGCAATATCCAACGCGATTCCGAAGGAAAAAGAGTTCAATCGCAAGGGCACGCTGCGGCTATAGTCGACTTCAAAATCAACATTCTTTAGCGCCTTTGGCTTGAATTCCGCGCTGGCGTTGAACCCGTCATCCCTAGCGAGGCTTGCATCGCCCGTCGACACACTCGAATTCAAATAGTTCTTCCGGTTTGTGGTTTTCCCAGCGGATGAGCACTTCGTTCCAGAACTGCAACGGAACACGCGGCTGACTATGGTCTGCGGCCCCCACGGTGCTACATCATAGGCCGACGCTGACAAGCTGACTGGACCAGCATCTATTTCTGTGCCCGCCTCGAATGCGGCGTTATATCCGAAGGTCATGAACGGGCGGCGGAAATGATGCGTATCAGGAACAGTGTTGCCAACGCTTGCATCAATGTAAGGCGTGAAGTTTCCCCAACCGTGTTCGAGGTGATTTGACCAATTCCACGTAGCATGGCCTGTGCTGAAACCTTTGCTTTTATCTCCGGTCGGCGCACCAAGATGAATTGTCGATGCGTAATTGGTTTCTTTGCCGGGCAGGAAGAATCTTATGTTCGCGCCGACATTGCCAAAGCCATTGCCGGACACCGCTGTCGGATTCTTCCCCTTGATCGAAGTGGGGGTGCCGACAAAAAAGTACGGAATGCCAAGATCGACACCGAAACGATGTGAAAAGTTATAGCCCGCCCCAGTTCCTAGGTCGTATACGCTACCATCGCCGCTGGTGCTTCCTTCAAAGCGCGTTCCGAACATCCAGCCGGGATAAAATCCGGCGTTGTCTTGCCCTGCGCTGGCCGCTGGACTTGGAGCCGCTGGACTCGGCGTCTGTGCGTTGCTCCCAAAGCATGAAAGTAAAAGCAAAGAAAAAATTGCCGCGATTCTGATCGATTGTGTGGCCATCCATAACTCCGTAGAAACCCCGAACATTCAGAATCAAACGTTGAACGCGAATCCGCAATGGTACTGTTGCTCGATATGTTACGGCGATGGCGCTCCGCCTTACTTCACCGTGCCTGTTCCCCCATCACTGCAAGTCGAGGTGTTGATTCCATAGGAAACTGCATAGGTGCCATCGCCATTCGGATTCTGCTTGTGCGAGAAGTCAGCAGCGAAGAGATATATGCAATCGGATGGGAGACACCCTAGCCGCAGACCTATGATCGAGTGCTCCCCAGGAATGAGTTCGATCCGGCCTTGCCCCCTGTGGGCGGATGACGGCCAAGCCGGAAGTTATCATCTGGGACGCACGGTGTGGCCTGGGATGCACGTGGACACTTCCGAGTGCCGGTCACTCAGGCACGACGCAAGAAAGATGAGAAGGCGCACCGCATCTCCGCATATTGGGATGGCAACGCTGTCCCCTGCATCGTTCGTAGCTTATAATTCGCTGCACGATGTACCTGCCTTCGGGCACCCGGCTGGGCCCGTATAAAATCGAAACGCCCATTGGCGCCGGCGGGATGGGCGAAGTTTACCGTGCCACTGACACGCGTCTCAATCGAGACGTTGCCGTCAAGATTTTGTCCTCGCGTCTCACTACCGAACCTGGCGCGAAGCTGCGCTTCGAGCGCGAAGCGCACACCGCATCAGCGCTGAACGATCCTCACATCTGCACGATTTACGACGTGGGAGAACACGAGGGGCGGCAGTTTCTCGTCATGGAGTTGCTGGAAGGCCGGACGCTCAAGGAATACATGGACGGACAAGGCCTGGCGGTTGGTCTGGTGCTCAAGTTCGGAATGCAAATCGCCGCCGCACTACAAGCTGCCCACGGCAAAGGGATTATTCATCGGGATGTCAAGCCCGCGAATATTTTTGTCGCCGAGGGCGGCAGAGTCAAAGTCCTCGACTTTGGGTTGGCAAAATTGCTCCCGCCAATCGATCAGGATGCAACCCACTCACTCACGCTGACGGAACCGCTGGCCGTTCTCGGCACGCTGCCTTATATGGCACCCGAACAATTGCGTGGCGACGAGACCGATGTACGCACAGACATCTGGGGAGTTGGAGCTGTGCTTTATGAAATGGCGACCAGCCAGCGGCCCTTCCGCGAGGAGCTGAGCACGCGCTTGACGGATGCCATCCTGCACCAGGCTCCTACGCCTCCGGGCTCGCTAAACGGAGCGATACCCACGGAACTGGAACGAATCATCCTCAAGTGCCTGGATAAGGATCCCGAGAATCGCTACCAGTCAGCGACAGAGTTGGTGGTGGACCTGCGGCGCCTCGAAGCAACATAAACTACCGTAGC
>CATPAM010000374.1 GCA_955651735.1 Candidatus Acidiferrales bacterium
CTTCTCCCCGTTTTCCTCCTCGCCTCCAGTTTCCACCTGCGCGCGCAAGACATGCCCGTTCGCGTGGAAGCCATACGCCTGATGGAGCGCGCCAATTCCGTCAGCCGTCCCAACCACCCCATGCCCAACCACCGCCAGGACCTGACGTTCCGCGCCTACGGCGTCGACGGCACCACTCAGGAGGGCACCGCCGACACGGTTATTTCCGGTGACATTGAGCGCTACGAATGGTTTTTCGGCAACTACCACGCCATCAGTATTCATTTCCCGGATAAAATCGTGCAGAACAACGAGTACCAGCCGCCGCCGCCGGAAACCTTGGAACTCGACGCCCTGACTCCCCTGCGCATCGGGCGTTTCGACAAGTCCGACACCATCCATTCCATCTCTCCGGCCACGCTCTTTGGCCGCGCCGCCAAATGCATTCATTTCGAGACCGTCAACGGCCGCACGCATCAAACCAACGAAATTTGCGTCGACACCGAACTTGGCACCCTCATCCGCTGGAACGTCGGCGAAGACCTCATCGAGGACACTGACTATTCCTCCTTCGAGGGCATCTTGGTCCCTATCCACATTCGCCACTACATCAACGGCAAGCTGCGCATGGAGATCGAACAGAAATTCAGCGTCATCGACGGTCCCATCGACTGGGCCGCGCTAACCCCGCCGAATCCGCAAACTCTTCGCGCCTGCCAGCAATACCGCCGCCCATTCATTCAGTCCGCGCCGCAGCCGACCTCCGCGGGTCCCGGCCCTTGGTATAACGTCTCGGTGCACGCCGTCATCGGCCAGGATGGCCACATCTACGACGCCTCGGTGCTGCCGGCCGGCAGGGACGATCTCGAAAAGCAAGCCATTCAAATCGTCTCCGCATGGGTTTTCTCCCCCGGCCTCTGCAGCGGAAAACCCATCCCCGTAGGCGCCGACCTCGTCGTCCACTTCCCCCCGCAATAACCACGTCCGTGTTTTTGCTGCGGACTTCTCCCACGTCGTCTAATATCCCCCGCCTAGAAAACGCAGCACCGCGATTTTTCTAGTGGCCATCCTCACTGCAAGGCGAGTAGCATCAGCAGCCGTCGCAGGAGACTTCTCAGTGAAAACGAAAACCAAGCTCAGCCGTTCCACGTGCGCTCGAAAAATTTCGATTTGCGCACTCGCTCTCTCGACCGCGCCCCTCACTTTCGCCCAGACCTCCTCCAGCGCGCCTCCCGACGACCACGTCGTGGAGCAGCGCGTCGATGCTCTGCTCAAAGAAATGACCCTCGACGAAAAAATCGGTCAGCTCAGCCAGCTTTTTGATTTCGGCAAAGTGAAACCCATCGAAGACGCGGTAGTCAACGCGCGTGTAGGTTCGCTGCTCTTCGTCACCGACCCGGTCGAGATCAACCGCTTCCAGCACCTCGCCGTCGAGCAGACCCGTCTGCATATCCCGCTGATCTTCGGCTACGACGTCATCCACGGATTTCGCACCATTTTTCCCGTGCCGCTCGCCATGGCTGCTTCCTGGGATCCCTCCATCGTTACCGGCGCACAAACGATCGCTGCCAAAGAAGCACGTTCCGTCGGCATCGCCTGGGCCTTTGCGCCTATGCTCGACATCGCTCGCGATCCGCGTTGGGGCCGCATTGTGGAAGGCGCCGGCGAAGATCCCTATCTAGGTTCCGCCATGGCCGCGGCACAAGTCCACGGATTTCAGGGCGACTTCATCGGCTCACCCGATCACATCCTCGCGTGCATGAAACATTTTGCAGGTTACGGCGCGGCCGAAGGGGGCCGCGATTACGATGCGTCGAATATTTCTGAGTCCCAGCTTTACAACGTCTACCTCCCGCCCTTTCACGCCGCCGTTAAAGCCGGAATTGGTTCGGCCATGAGCGCCTACATGGACCTCAACGATGTCCCCGCCACCGGCAATCGCTGGCTGCTGCAGGACGTCCTCCACGATCAGTGGAATTTCACAGGTTTTGTGGTCAGCGACGCCAACGCCGTGAAGAGCCTGGAGAAACACGGCTACGCCAGAGACCTCTCCGCCGCTGCCCTTGATGCCTTCAACGCTGGCGTCAACATGGAAATGGCCATCGACTTCACGGCCTACTCGCGCAGCCTCGCCGCCGCCGTTCAGAGCGGCCAGATTACCGTGCAGCAGATCGAAGCCGCCGACCGTCCCATCCTCGAGATGAAAATTCGCCTCGGCCTCTTCGAGCATCCCTACGTTGATGTGGCCCGCTCTCAGCAAATCCTCGCCACGCCGGACCATCGCACCGTGGCCCGCCTCACCGCCGAACGCTCCGCCGTGCTCCTCCGCAATGAAGGCAAGCTCCTGCCGCTCAACAAGACCGGCTATGCGAGCATCGCCGTCGTTGGTCCCCTCGCCGATTCGCAAATCGACATGCTCGGCTCCTGGGCCTTCCAGCAAGATCTGCAGGAAACTGTCACCGTCCTCAGCGGTCTGCGCAACAAACTCGGCCCGCAGACGAAACTCAGCTACGCGCCCGGCGTCCAACTCCGCCGCAAGTTTCCGTCCTTCTTCGACGATATTGTTCACCTGAAGCCGTCCCCCGCTTGGACACCGCAGCAGGCTAAGGACGAAATGTCCAAGGCCGTCAGTCTTGCAAGCTCATCCGACCTCGCCATCCTGATCCTCGGCGAAGCGCAAAATATGAGCGGCGAAGCCGCTTCCCGCGAATCGCTCGATCTTCCTGGACAGCAAGAGCAACTCCTCGAAGCCGTCGCCGCAACCGGCAAACCCGTCGTGCTCGTCCTTCTAAATGGACGCCCGCTCAACAACAAGTGGGCCGCTAAACATATTCCCGCCATGCTGGACGCTTGGTACCCTGGCACGCAGGGTGGCAACGCCATCGCCAATCTGCTCTTTGGCGATGCCGTTCCCGGCGGCAAGCTGCCCATCACCTGGCCGCGCGATGTGGGCCAGTTGCCGATCAACTACGCGCACAACACCACCCAAGCTCCGGAAGATCAGGGCAAGCGCTACTGGGATGAAGAGAGCACGCCGCTCTATCCGTTCGGTTACGGCCTCAGCTACTCCACCTTCCGCTTCTCGGATCTCAAACTCAGCCGCTCGCAGCTCAAGTCGGGCGAGACGGTCGAGGTCACCTTCGAGGTCGAAAACACCGGCGCATCCCCGGCCGACGAAGTCGCTCAGCTCTACATCCATCAGCGCTCCGGCAGCGCCTCGCGCCCCGTCCGCGAGCTCAAAGGTTTTGAGCGCATCACGCTGCCACCGCACGCGAAGAAAAACCTGCGTATGTCGCTCGGCAAGCAGGAGCTAACCTACTGGAGCACCGCGAAGAAAGATTGGACGGAAGAACCCGCCACCTTTGATCTTTGGGTCGGCGGCAATTCCGAAGGGTCTCTCCACTCCACCTTCGAGGTCGTCCCGTAATCGACGCGAGAGACGGACAGCTCGACAAGAACGATGGTGTTCTTCCATTTTTCCTTCCAGAGCCAGCTGAAGATAATCCGCAAATCATCTTCGACATGCCCGGCCCCGAGCGCGTGCCGCCGCCAGAGCCCACCCACGCCGACCTGCGCATCTGACCGTGGGACAGTCTTTTTAGGCTGTCCGCCGTGAACCCAGTTCAGGCCGGGCCGATACGTTTAACCTTTTCGTCCGTTTTTCCATCGAATGTAGAGATGGAAATCACAGCATTAGGAGGCGTCATGCAGACGCGCAAGCTTGGAAACTCAGACATGCACATC
>CATPAM010000375.1 GCA_955651735.1 Candidatus Acidiferrales bacterium
CGATCTGCGCGTGGTGAACGAAATTCAGTCGCGTTTGCGCGAGGAGAATGATCTGCGCGCAAATCCGGAAAGTACTGTCCCGGAATCGTCCCCGCAGAAGCAGCCTGGCCGCAGCGATGGCTCGAAGCCGGCAACGCCGCGGCAGCAGAACCGCGCCAACGATCTGGCCCGACAAGTGGAAGTGCTAGCGATGGAAATGCCAGCGGTTTGCGGCGGGCTTGGCCGACTGTGATTTCGAGGAGCGTGCTATGAAGTGTGCGGTGCATCCCGATGCGGATGCCGTAGGGTACTGCCGGAATTGCGGCAAGGCGCTGTGCGCGGTGTGCGTGCGGCCGGTTCGCGATGTGTTGTATTGCGAAGACTGCCTTGCGAACGTGATGGGGATTCCGGGACCGCCGGCGGCGACCGCGGTTTCCGGCGGAGCAGCGGCACCTCCAATGGCGGCAGCTTCGGCGCCACCTGCGCCGGGACTTGGGCCTAGTCCGGTGCTGGCGTTTTTCCTGGGATTTTTGCCGGGGCTTGGAGCTTTCTATAACGAGCAATTCGGCAAAGGCATCATCCACCTGGCGATTTTCCTGTTTCTGTTCATCATTGGCGTGGACGGAGCGGTGAGCGGCGGGGCGGAAGCGGCACTGTGGATCTGCATCTCGGCGCTCTGGGTTTATATGCCGGTCGACGCGTATCGCACGGCGAAAGCGCGGCTGGCAGGCCAACGTCTGGAAGATCCGCTGGAAAATTTCAGCAAAGGAAAGCCCGTCGGGCCGTTCCTGATCATCGGCATTGGAATTTTGCTGCTGCTGCACAACTTTGACTGGTTCCCGTGGTGGAGGATTCAGCAGTTCTGGCCAATTATTTTGATCATTGTGGGCCTGCTAATGTTCAAGAACCGGCTTGGCGACCGGTAAGAGGTCGAACGAATGAGCAATGGGATTCGCTGCCGCTGCCCGCGCTGTACCATACGCGGGCTGATGGGTCCTGCGGTGATCGTTACCATCGGTGTGTTGTTTCTGCTGCACGAAGTTCGCGGCGATGTCTTCGATTTCTCCAACACCTATCCGTTTATTCTGATCGTGATCGGCGCGATATTGCTGGCATCTTCGATGGCGCCGATGGATGGCCACGTCGATTCGACCACGGTACCGCCGCCTGCTGTTCCCCCGGCAACACCCGGCCCCGCGCAGAGTTCACTGCCGGGCCAGGGACAATAACCGCTCATGGCCAGACTTCGCCCTCGCGGCAGCAGCGTTTTCAGCGGACTCGTTCTGATCTTCATCGGCTTGCTGCTGCTGCTGCACAACTATCGCGGCTTTGAACTGCCGGGAATCATTCTGCGCTGGTGGCCGCTGGTCCTGATTTTCTGGGGCGCGATCAAGATTTATGAGCGAACCGCGGGTGCGCGAGCGTCGCAGCCGGGCGCTTCGCGAATCACGGCGGGGGAGATCTTTCTGGTGCTGGGCCTGCTAGCGCTGGTGGGGATCGTCGTTGGCGTGGATCAGGCAAGGCGACACATTCCGGGGATGGACGACATCGACATTGGTATGGGCGAGGCCTTTGCAAGCAGCATTGATGTGGCGCCCAAACCAGTCCCGGCGAATGCGCGTGTGACGGTGCGAGGCGGGCGCGGCGATATCAGCGTTCGCGCCTCCGATACGCCGGAGATTCGCGTGGCCGGCAAGGTGAACGTGAAGAGCTGGAGCGAGAACGCTGCGAAGAAGCTAAGCGAGCAGGTTTCCGCAGAGATCGTTCAGAATGGCGACGGGTTTGAGGTACGGCCCACCGGCGTGCGGGGCGGAAACTCGCGTGTCAGAGTCGATATGGATATCAGCGTTCCGAAGAAGGCTTTGCTGAGCATTCACAGCGACAAGGGCGATATAAGTGTTTCGGACATGGCTTCGCAGGTCAGCATCGATAACGGCAATGGCGACATCGACGTGCGCGGCACGGGCGGAGACGTGAGCGTGGACATGCGCCACGGCGACGCCAAGATTTCAGACACCAAGGGCGACGTAAAAATTTCCGGGCGCGGCGGAAGCGTGGAGGTCGTGAACGCCAGCGGCAGCTTTACCATTAACGGAGAGTTTGTCGGGCCGATTCGAGCGGACAAAGTCGCCAAGGGCGTGCGCTTTGTGTCGCATCGGACGGATTTGACACTGACGCAGCTTTCGGGCCACATGGAAGCTGGGTCGGGGAATCTGGATGTGGTCGACGCGCCGGGTAACTTGATTGTGCGAACGCGCGATGAGGACATCACCATCGAAAACGCCGGCGGCAAGGTGAAAATCGACAACCGCAACGGCAATATTCAGGTGCGCTTCTCTTCGCCGCCGAAAGAGGACATAGAAATCACGAACGCGTCTGCCCCGATTACTCTGACTTTGCCGGAGTCCTCGAGTTTTGAGATTTTGGCGGACTGCCACTCGGGGGATATCGATTCTGAATTCGAGGCAGATACTTTGAAGCGAACTTCGAGCGATTCCGGCGACGCACATCTGGAAGGCAAGTACGGACGCGGGCGCGGACCGAAGATCACGCTGAAAACCAGCTACGGGTCGATCTCCATCCACAAAACCAGTTAGCGGTGCCCCGTTCGGCGAACACCTTGTAAGATGTACTGTGTCAAGTCGTTATTGCCACGGGAACGGGCGCCCGTTCGGCGGCTGACACCTGGAACATTGCGCGCGGCTGCAAGCCCAAAGTCTTCGCAACAAAACTGTCGGGGATCTGCCGAATGCGTGTGTTGAACAGATTGATGGAGTCGTTGTAAAACTCGCGGCGGTCGGCGATTTGATTCTCGAGTTCGGTGATGCGCTTCTGGAGCTCGAGGAAGGTAGCGTTTGCTTGTAGGGACGGATAGTTCTCGGCCGCTGCAAAGAGCTGCTGCACGGACGCGGTAACCGAGCCGCTTGCTAAAGCTTTCTGGTCTGTGGTGAATGCTGAACCGTACTTTGCTCTGGCTTCCGTCAGCCGCTGGAGGGTATCTCGTTCGTATTGCATGTAGCCTTGACACACGGCCACCAGCCTAGGCAGTTCATCATGCCGCTGCTTCAGTAGAACCTCGATGTTGGCCCAGGCCTTATCAATGTCATTGCGAAGAGCGACTAAACCGTTGTACAGCGTCCCGAGATAGGTCGACAGTCCGGCCGCGATAAAGAACAAAACGATCAATGGAATGAGACCCATGCCCGCTCCTGTGCAACGCTTCTACATCCATCCCCAATAGACGAAAAGAACATAGAGGCAGATCAACGCGAAAACCGGGCCTCCCCAGATGCATCCCATGGATTTCCAACCAAGCGACTGCACTACCTCGCGCCGACTCTGCGAAGAAATTGTGAAAGGGTCGCCGCGCTCGCCTTGGTTGACAGCCACCCGCGGGTGCAAGTCGAACGCGTAAGGCGATATATTTGGCTCCGCACCGCTCTGCGTCTGGGCTGCTGGTGCAGGCTCCTGACTCGAAGCAATCGCTGCCGGCATCAGATTCGCAACGAGGGTCCCGCCTTCGCCCGTCCCGTTGGAAACTATCATTTTCCCCGATTTGGCCTGGGCCGGAATGGGAAGAGACACGCCTGCTTGCTTCAGAGTTTCCAAAATGTCGTCTGGAAGCTCGACGGGTCCACCGTCCGAGCGGGTTGCGATCGTGAAGGTCCTCTTGGTACTGGGAGCGCGCTGAAGGAAGCCCGCCATGGCTTTGGCCGCGACACCGGGAACATTCGTTCCATAGCTGAATTTCAAGCCGGGAGAACTACCAAGGCTCAGGCCCACGGAGAATTTCTTGCCGCTCGTGTGCGGTTGCGCATTCCAGGAATTCAGCATGGAATTTTCGCCGAAGGTGCCGAACACAAACAGCGGGTGGCCCGGCTTGATGATGTGCTCTTCGAGTCGCACCTTGTCCCCTACGGTAAGCCCGCGACTTGCCACGAATCTCTTGATGCTCACGGGAACCGCACTGTCTTGGCCAAATAAAGAGGTGCGAATGTCGTCGTAAAAGCTGCGATGCACGTCGAGCGTCGCGCCCTGCGGGTTCACCAAGACTTTCCCGGTGTTATCTTCGAGGAAAAAAGGGACGCACACGCTTTCATCCACCGCCTGTTGCCAGCTTTCACCTTTGCCGGAATCCAGCCACTGCCAAGCCCGCGCGCGATAGTAGTAGCACGGCGCGCCGGTGATGGCGGCGGAGATCGTCTTGGGTCCGGTGGGCATTCCGCTGACCTCCACTAATCCCATGGACGCACTGCGGATTTTGGAGAACGGCGTGTTGAGGATCAATCGCTTGTACTGCAGCATGCGGAACCCGCGGAAGAAGAGCAAAATGCCGGTCACCACGCCCATAAGCACCAGGACCGAGAGCCACATCGAGTCAGTTTCGAAAACGTTGGCAGACAGCGAAACTCCAGCACCCACGAAATGCGCTCCGTACCGCGATGAATCAGCTATTTGCTTAGTTTAAAGGCGAGTCGCGAACTGATGCGGGCCTGTTACGCGGGCGATTTCCAAACCTACACCTCCTGAACAAGAAAGGGAGGTTGAATTCTATTATTCTGCGAGCCGTTCGAGGTCTTCGTAAAACGTGGGATAGGAGACGGCGGCGCAGCCGGCGTCGCGGATTACGGTAGCGCCGCTCGCGCCGAGGGCTGCTACTGCGAAGGCCATGGCGATGCGGTGGTCACCGTGCGGCTCGATTTCGGCACCGCGCAACCGTCCTCCTTGGCGGCCTTCGACGCGCAGGCCGTCCGGACGTTCTTCCACGGTGGCGCCCATGCGGCGCAGATTTTCGGCGAGCGCAGCGATGCGGTC
Organism: Candidatus Acidiferrales bacterium; assembly: GCA_955651735.1. Classification (GTDB taxonomy): domain Bacteria; phylum Acidobacteriota; class Terriglobia; order Acidiferrales; family UBA7541; genus Acidiferrum. The sequence continues at coordinate 4,795 of CATPAM010000375.1, forward strand.
GCTTTCTTTAACGCGCAACTCCGCGGCGTCGCGGATTTCGATGCCCTGCTCCGTGTACGGGCCGAGTGCGGCGAGCATGGGCAATTCGTCGATGACCAACGGAATTTGCTCGCCCTCAATCACGCCGCCCTTGAGTGATGCGCCTTTCACCGCCAAGTCCCCTACGATTTCACCGTGCGCGCTGCGTACGGACAGCATCTGGAGGGAGGCGCCCATGGAGGCGAACACATCGAGAATTGCGGTGCGCGTGGGATTCAGACCGATGTTGCGGATCAGTAGGTTCGAGTCTGGAAAGAGCGAAGCGGCGGCGATAAAAAAAACCGCTGAGGACAGGTCTCCGGGCACGTCCAGAGAGCGCCCGTGCAATTTCGCGCCGCCATTTCCCGCGGCGAGTCCCTGTATGCGGATGGTCTTGCCACTTTTTTCGATGCGTGCGCCAAATTCCTCGAGAGCGAGCTCCGTATGATCGCGGGTACGAGCCGGCTCGGTGACGATGGTCTCGCCTTCCGCAAATAATCCCGCGAGCAACACTGCGGATTTTACCTGGGCGCTGGCCATGGGCATTTTAAAGTCGATCGCATGCAGGCGGCCGCCGCGAATTTCGAGTGGGGCGAAATTGTCATCGCGCGCGCGGATGTCCGCACCCATTTGGCGCAGAGGACCGACCACGCGGTTCATGGGACGATTTTGCAGCGAGGAGTCGCCGGTCAATTGCGACATAAATTCCTGCCCGGCAAGAATGCCGGCGAGCAGGCGCATGGTGGTGCCGGAGTTTCCGGCATCGAGAGCGCGGCGTGAACCCTTCAATCCGCGCAAGCCCCGCCCAATGATGCGAACCGTGTCTTTGTCGAGCTTCACTTCGGCGCCCAGCGCCTTCATGCACTCGAGCGTGCTATGGCAATCGGCGGCGGCGGCAAAGTGGCGTAGCTCGCTCGCGCCCTCGGCTAGCGCGGCAATCATGGCATAGCGGTGAGAGATGGATTTGTCGCCGGGAGGCTCGACGCCGCCGGTGAGCTGCCTTGCAGGGTGAATCGTGCGCCTTTTCACGTGGCAATTTTAGCATGGGGCGCGCAGGGCAAGAATTTCACTGTAGAGCGCAGAGGGCACGCCGTTCGGAAGAGGAAAGAACCTGTCCGTTCGTACAGTGTGGCCAGCGAAACACACCTCGTTTGGCTGAAATCTTCCGCCGAGCAATTCCGTATTATTTAGTGCAGGAGAAACTGTGATGTCCGCACGCAGCACGGTCGTTCAAGTCGCGGCGAAGGCCGGAATGCTTCTTGGCGGGTTTCTTGTATTCACCATTTTGCTTGCGGCATTGCCGGCACATCGCACGCCGGCGCAGCAGGCGTCCACGCAAGAGTCCGCCACACAGACACCGGATGCCGATCACAGCAGCATGCCCGGTATGGACATGAGTGACGAGCATGCGAATGAGAAGGCCGCGGTGCACGACATGACGCCGGGCCATCACGACGCGCACAGCCAGCACATGACCATGACGGCGATGCGCGCGCAAACTCCGGAAGACGTGCAGCGGGCGAATGAAATTGTGGCGCAGCTTCGGGCTGGGATCGAGAAGTATCGCGATTATCGCGTGGCGCTGAACGACGGCTTCAAGATTTTCTTGCCGAATATCCAGCAACCGGAATATCACTTCACAAGTTATCGCAACGGCTTTTTGGAAGCTTTTACGTTTGATCCGGCGCGGCCGACGTCACTGCTGTATCGGAAGACTTCAACCGGATACGAACTGGTGGGCGCGATGTATACCATGCCGAAGCGGGCGAGCGAGGATCAGCTCAATGCGCGCGTGCCGCTGAGCGTGGCGATGTGGCACCTGCATACGAATCTGTGCATGCCGCCGCGCGCGGTGTTACGCAACGCAGACTGGACCAAGTTCGGCCTGAAAGGCTCGATCGCCACTCAGGATGCTTGCGATGCGGCCGGCGGGCGCTTCCGGCCGTCGATCTTCGGATGGATGGTGCATGTCTATCCCTACGAGGATTCGCTCGACAAAGTCTTCGCGATGCACCACCACATGGATTAGCTGCCGCTCGCAAACAGCCTAGGAACGCACAGCCATAATTGGCCGTGTTGCATAAATGTTTCGATAATCCTCTGAAGTCCGATATCTGACCAACCTTGTCCCGGCGTCATGTAGACCATGCTTGGTTCATCGCCCCTTGCGGTAGATTATCTATGGGAGTATAACCGGAGCATGCCGAAACGGGGCGCACCTCCATTGCAGGGTGAAATCCTGCCAGGCACGCTGGACTTGCTGATTCTGCAGACGTTGGTTCTTGGCGCGGCACATGGACACACCATCGCGCATGCCATTGAGCACCGCTCGGAAGATGTTCTACAGGTGGAGCACGGCTCCCTCTATCCAGCGTTGCATCGCCTGGAGGAGCGCGGTTGGATCGCATCCTTCTGGGGCACGTCCGAAAACAACCGCAAAGCGCGATATTACCGCCTGACACGCGCCGGCCGCAAAGAACTGACGCAACAAACCGGGCGCTGGCAAGACCTTGTGCGTGCTATCAACCGGGTACTGCGGCCCGCTGAGGAGTAACGACATGGGATGGAAACGCTTTTTCCGTCGCGACGCTTGGGACGAAGAGCGGGCCCGCGAGATCGAAACCTATCTGCAGATCGAAACGGACGAGAACATGGCGCGCGGAATGACACGGCAAGAAGCGCGTTACGCCGCTCGACGAAAGCTGGGCAATCCCACATCCATTCGCGAGGAGATTTATCGCATGAACAGCCTGGGCATGCTTGAGACCATTTGGCAAGACCTGAAATACGCCGCGCGAGTGATCCGCAAGAGTCCCGGTTTTGCCTTCTTCGCGATTACGGTCCTCGCATTGGGCATCGCGGCAAACACTGCTATCTTCAGCATCGCCGACGCCGTTCTGCTGCGCCCGCTTCCCTATCGTGATGCTGGTCGGCTGGTGATGGTCTGGGAAGATGGTTCCTCCTATGGATTCCCTCAGGACACGCCCGCACCCGGAAATTTCTCGGACTGGAGTACGCGAAACCACGTCTTCGTGGACGTGGCCGCATATTCCTGGGACGACCTCAATTTAACCGGCGATGGCCATCCGGAACAATTGACCGGCGACGAAGTCTCCGCAAACTTGTTTTCTGTTCTTGGCGTAAGCCCCATGCTTGGCCGGGATTTTCGCCCGGACGACAACGCCCCGGGTGCCGCTCGCGTGACCATTCTCAGCCACGGTCTGTGGCTTAGAAGATTCGGCGGGGACACGCGGATCGTTGGACAGCAAATGCGGCTTGACGGTGAAAAGTGCACCGTCATCGGCGTCATGCCACACGGATTTTTGTATCCCGACCGTAAGACCGAGCTTTGGGTTCCGTGGCAGTTTACCAAGGAAAAGTTGACGGATCACGGCAGCCATTTCCTGCACGTCGTCGCGCGCCTGCGACCAGGAGTTTCGCTGCAAACAGCGAACGCCGATCTGGCGACTATCGCGAAACAACTCGAACAAGAGCATCCGGACTCGAATGCCAAGATCGGCGCCTTCGCAGTGGCGCTGCGCGAAGACCTTGCCGGAGATATGCGTCCCGCGATTCTTGTGCTGTTCGGAGCAGTGTGCTTCGTGCTGCTAATCGCTTGCGCGAATATTGCAAACCTTGTGTTGGCACGCGCCAGCGGCAAGCGCCGCGAATTGGCCATGCGCCTCACGCTCGGCGCAAGCCGGCTGCGTATTGTCGGGCAGATGCTGACGGAAAGCCTGCTGCTCGCGATGATTGCCGGCGCGATCGGGTTAACGCTTTCCGTGTGGGCCACAAAGTTTTTGGCAACTTTGATCCCCTCAGGGATCGCCCCGCTCGAGGATTCCGTGCTAGATGGCCGAGTATTTCTTTTCACCGCGGGAGTTTCAATCGTCACCGGCATCCTGTTTGGCGTAGCCCCGGCATTGCGAGTGTCCGGCCTTGATCTTGCAACATCCCTGAAGGACGGTGGCGGCCGAGGCCACGTCGGCTCCGGCGGCCAGGGACTGCGCGACGTGCTGGTCGTCGGCGAAGTCGCGCTTGCCATTGTTCTGCTGGCAGGTGCGGCGTTGATGATTCGCAGCTTCGAGAATCTCGTCCATCTCGATCCGGGTTTTCGCGCAGATCACGTTCTGATTTTGCGAACGCCCATACAGATGCAGAAATACGACACGCAAGCGCGGAGAACCGCGTTCTATGATCTAGTTCTCGAAAAGGTCGAACATCTTCCCGGCGTTGTGGCGGCGGGCTACACGACGTGGATTCCCCTGACCAATGAAGGTGGTGCCACAGGGATCACCATCGAAGACCACCCTGAGCCTGCGCCGGGACAGATGCCCATTCCTAACGCCCGCATCGTAAGCCGAAATTACATGGCCGCGCTCAGGATGAAATTGATTGCCGGAAGGCTCTTTGATCAACGCGACGGAAGCGGGACGCAGCTCGCGGCGCTGATCAACCAAGCGATGGCGCGGAGTTTTTGGCCCGGGGAAAATCCTGTCGGCAAACGATTCAAGAGAGGCAGGTTCCGCGAGGATGTACCGTGGATTACCGTAGTCGGAATTGTTGGCGACGTGCACCAAGCCGGCCCAGCGTCGCCGGCCCGCGCAGAAATGTATTTCCCGTACCAGCAGCAGGAGTTTTTTCCTCCGGACTATCTCGCGGTACGCGCTTCGGGGGACCCGCTGCTGCTGGCCGAGCCGTCGCGGCAGCAAGTCTGGTCCGTCGACAAGCAACAGCCGGTCGCGGATGTAATGGCGCTGGAGCAGTTGGTGGGCGAAAATCTCGCACCGCGACGCATGCAAGCGTCGCTGCTCGGAGGATTTGCGGGCTTGGCGCTGCTGCTGGCTGCGCTTGGAATTTATGCGGTGCTGTCGTTTGCGGTGACACAGCGCACGCAGGAGATCGGGGTTCGCGTGGCGTTGGGCGCAGACTCGCGCGATGTTCTGCGCATGGTTTTCTCGCACGGGCTGAAACTGTTTGCGATTGGGGCAGTGCTGGGGCTGGCGGCCGCACTCGGGTTATCGCGAACCATGGGTCACCTGCTGTACGGCATCAGCGCGAGTGACCCAGTCTCTTTTCTAACTGTGACTCTCGTCTTGGGCGCGGTGACGCTGCTGGCCTGCTACATCCCAGCGCGCCGTGCGATGCGGGTGGATCCGCTGGTTGCGCTTCGCTATGAATAGCGTGCGGTACAACGGCGCTCAAGGAAGCGTGAACGCCACCAGTGCGTCGCTCAACTTCTCTTCGGTAATCTTTGGATGCCCTCCCGCGGCGATTACTAGATATTGTTTTCCATTCGCTCCCAGCCGGTAGGTCATCGGCGTGGCGTTTGCACTGGCTGGGAGTTGCGCCTTCCAAAGCTCTTTGCCGGTTTCAACGTCAAAGGCGCGGATGTAGGAGTCGGTCGTTCCGGCGATGAACACCACGCCACCCGCGGTGACGATGGGGCCGCCGAGACTGATCGATCCCGGGGGAATCTGCTGCTTGTGCGCGCCGCCAAAATCCTGCATCGAGCCGAGCGGCACTTGCCAGCGAATTTTCCCTTCCGTCATGTCGATTGCCCTGAGCAGTCCCCAGGGTGGCGCGCTGCACGGCAAATCCGAAGGAGATTGCAGGAAGCGCCGATACAAACCGTAAGGCGCGCCTGTCTGGTCACCGTAGTCGCCGTCCTCAGTGTGCGAGCCGCGCTGATCATATTTGGCGCGTGGAATCAGGCGTGCGACTGCGACGAGATCGTTTGTATTTGTAACCAGCAGACCGTGTTGCGGGTCGAACGCGTAGCCGCTCCAGGTCATGCCGCCGATGTTGCCGGGCACCATGAGGGTTCCCTTTACGCTGGGCGGCGTGAAAATTCCTTCGTTGCGCAACTGCGCGATTGTCTTGCGGCAAGCCTCGCGATCTTCCGGCGTCGGTCCCCAGGCCTCGTCGGCGGATAGCGCCTGCGTGGCTAGCGGCGGCGGAGCGAGTGGAAACGGCTGGGTTGGTGAAGTCATTTCGCCGGGGACGTCGCTTTGCGGTACAGCGCGCTCTTCGACGGGAAACACAGGCTTGCCGGTGTCGCGGTTCAGCACGTAGAGCAGGCCGGACTTGTTGCCCTGAATGACGACCGAGACATCCTTTCCATCGTGGCGCAAGGCGGCCAGCAAAGGCGGCGAAGCGCTATCAAAATCCCACAAATCGTGGTGCACGAGCTGAAATCCCCAGGCGACTTCACCGGTTCTTGCGCGCAATGCCACGACGGAATTGGCCCACTTGTCGTCTCCGGGTCGCAGGCCTCCGTAATAGTCGGGGCTGGCGCTCCCGGTGGGAACAAAGATCAGATCTCGTTCAGGGTCGACGGCCATGATCGACCAGGCATTGCCGGCACCGCTGCGAAAAGCTTTTGCGCTCGCCGCTGCGACCGATTGGTCTGGTGCAATTGGGGCCCAGCTCCAGCGCCGTGTGCCGGTGCGCACGTCATAGGCGCGCACTACGCCGCGTGCCATATCGACCCGGTGATTGTCATCAATCGCTGAGCCGACGATTACCAGGTCATCGATCACGGCGGGAGGTGAAGTCATGTGGTACCAGCCGGCGTGATAACCGGAGACATCGCGCAAATTGACCTGGCCACCTTTGCCAAAGTCCGTGCAGGGTGCGCCGTTCGCCGCATCGATGGCCACCAACCGCGCATCTTGCGTGGACTCGAGAATTCTCCGGCGGCAGGGCTGACCACTTGGCCGCGCGGAATCGAGCCAAGTCGCAGCGCCGCGATTGACGAGCCCATCGCCGTAGTCACCATCCAAGTCAATTTTCGGGTCGTAGGCCCAGCGCTGCGTTCCGGTTTCCGGATCGAGAGCGATCACGCGATTGAACGGAGTTGTAAGATATAGCGTCCCGTCGACGAGAAGCGGCGTGGTTTCAAATCCACTGCGCTTTCGGTCACTGTGGCCGTCCGAAACATCACCCGTGTGGAAGGTCCACGCGACCTTCAGCGTCGAAACATTCTCACGGTTGATTTGCGTCAGTGGCGAATAGCGCATGCCGCCGGCGTCGTGCCCGTAGTATGCCCAGTCGTCATCCGTTGCGCGTCCCGCCCATGCTGTGGTCTTCACGGTGCCTGCGCTGGAGCCAAACGCGACAGCGAGAACAAACACGCACCACAACCAGGTCTTCGTACGCGTACATTTGTTCATCTAGCCAGAACCTACCCGTGACGTGAATCGACACATAAAGAGGAGTTACCGTATCACTCTGGGGATAACCAGGGGAGAAAAATATGCGCGGACAGAGGAGAGACGAAGAAAGCGCGGTTTGGGGTCAAGGAGTCGTCTGGGCAATTTCTCGAAACGAGAGAACCTGGTAGGGCATCAGCGCTTGCGCGGCCTTTACCCAATTGCTGCTGTACTGGATGCCGCTGCCTCCTCCTGTTTGAGTAAAGGAGCTGTAGCCTAGCTTGGGCAACAAATTACCAGTTGAGTCCAGTGTTTGCGCGACGAAGACCGCGCCGTTAATTACTCCCGTACCCGTTTTGCTGGAAGTGAATGTACCCTGTCCAATCACAAGGATGACACCGTTCCACGACGCACCCGGATCATAGTCCAATGTTCCCGTGACTACGAGAAGCCCGTAACCGATACCGTTTCCGTGCAAGTTGAAGTCGCCATTGACAACGACGACCATGGGGTTTGACGCGGACATGGCGGAGGGCAAACTGGTCTGGTCCACAGGGGTGCCCTGGGGCGGATTGAGCACCAGATCTGCATTTTGAGTGATATTGCTAACGAGGTTTTCGAGGCCGCTGGGAGTCTGAAGAATCGGCGGAAGGGTGACAATTCCAACGTTGGGAACTCCTGTCGGGCTCAGATAATTACCCGAGGGCACGGCCGCCTTTGAGACGCTGGGCCCATCACTAGAATTCGTATATCCGATCGCCGGAACGCCGGATTGTGTACCTGAAGGCGCATTGATGTCCTTCCCGACGATCTGAAAGTTGCCGGGGCCTCCACTTCCACTACCGCCGCTGGGGCCCGTGAAGCTGACACCATTGCCGTCCAGGGTCAGAGCGGAGGGCAAATTCGCCAAAGCCGCGGCAGAACCCGCGAGCGCCACGGTGTATTGCACCATGCGACGGCTGCCGTACGGTGTGACGGCTAGCGCCGTCACCGTGAGCACCTGAGTGGCGCCGGGAACCGGCTGTCCGCCCGACGAGAGAAGTTGCTGCATTCCGTCGTAGAAGAGCGGGTTTCTGTCCGTTGCGTCCCCATCACCGTCTACGTCAAGATTGGAAGACGCTTCTGTTCGCGGCGTAATTCGCACCCACTTGTACAACGGTCCGGCAATGTTGGCGCTGGCGATCGGGGAATTCGACATCACAATGTTGTAACCAGCGCCGCCCGGGATGGCGGTGCCCCATTCCGTTGCGTACTCATTGTCCGCGTAGGGATTACCAGCGCTCAAATCCAGCGGATTCACCACCTCACCGGCCGATGGATTCAGGATGTAGCACACCTGGCTGACCTGCATCATAGCTTCGGCGCCCGGGAGGACACAATTTGCAATTGAGCTCGGATTGCGGGACCACAGCCGACCCCGCCCTTCCTCAAGACCCGCCTTCGCATCGTAGAACGCGTGCATCGCGGACTTGTAATTCCCCTTCAGGGCCGTTTCGGTACCGGCCATCAAGACCAGCGCCGTGGCCACTACGCTGATGAGCATCAGCGTAAAAATGGCGATCACCAGGGCCACTCCCCGTTCTGCTTGCCGTCGATTTTTCTGTGTTTTCACGGTTTCTTCAGTGGCTCGGATTGAAGCGCATCGCCTGGCCGTTCAAGGTGATAATACGGTATTGGTGGGTTTGCGGATCGGGCTGCAGTGAACGCACCATCAGGGAGATATTCACTTCACGAATATTGGTGGGCTGTTGCGTTGCACCGGCATCACAGACGTAGGAGAAAATCGGAAGCGAGTTGCTGCCGTTCATGACGTTTTCGAGGTACGGCACTAAGGATCCCGAAGTTTCCGTCACCGGGTCCGTAAAAGGTTTTTTTGGCACCACGCTCCGCATTAGCGTCGTGGTCTGTAGCGAATAACGTATCCACTGGACACCGTTGCCCAAGTCCGCTTCCACGATCAGATCGTATTCTCCTGGAACCGCGCAAGTTCCGCCAACTGTGCATGGTGTCGTGGGATAGCTTGGCGTCCAGGCAAACGGCAATGCGTATCTGTCCGGATTGTTGTTCGCCACCGTCAAGCTCAACGAGCTCATGGGCGGGTATCCTGCCGAATGTACGTCGCGCACAATCTGATCCAGGGCTACGTTGGCTTGCTGGAAGGCCTCCGTCACTGTGCTTTCGCCTTGGTAGCGCAATTGCGCGCTCATCAAGAGGGAAAACGCAATCCCAGTCACGATTGTGAACAGGATCGTTCCGACCAGCAATTCCACCAGTGAGAACCCTGCGGTGCCGTGCTTCCGTTTTTTCATTTCGATGGCTTCAGCACTCACTTCTGCACGGAACTATCTAACGTCACGGGCAGCAATAACTGCACGTTCCCGGCACTGTTGGCTCGGCGGCAGCCGATAACGATGCGCCTGCTCACAACGATTCCGTTGTTGACCTGGGGAAATACCGCCCAGCGCAACTCAAAGCTCGGACCGGTTGGATCGCTTGGATCCGTATATGTAGTGGAGAAGCCCGCCGGAGGAGCCATGCCAGGCGAAAAATCAATGACCACGGATGGTCCAGACATCAACACACCCGCACCAGGCGCGCCCGCGCCACCCAGTCTGATGGTCTGTCCATTGTCCAGGAAGGTGTCTACGTTGAGCGGCTGGCTCAACATCTGATCCAATTCGCGCTGGCAGACCACGGTGGCCACGGTATCCAAGCGGTTACCGACACTGGACTTCAAGCTTGCGGGCACTAGTTGCACCACCGAAACAATTCCGACCATCAGAATGGCACTGGCAAGGATCATTTCCAGGATGGAAAAACCGTTCCGCTCCCGGCCGCTTCTTGCAAAATTCCGATTCTCGTTCGCCACGCGCATCCTCGCTCCTGCTCCTACATCCACGACCACGGGCCGCCGGCGGGAGCCTTCCAAAGCTTGGTTTGCCCCATCGGAATGACCGTGACCGCTCGACACCCGTATTGCGTTTGATTCGTATATCCAATCGCCAGAAAATAAGGCCAGGTCTGTCCACCGGCCGAATAATTCACGGTGCCGCGGTAGTCGAACGCAATGGTGCCTGCAAAATCCTGCAGGTTGGCGATGCCGGTGCTCGCCTTATCGGGAGTCATGGACTGCCCGTTTGCGACTTGCATGTCGCTCGGCAGCATAAGCATCGGCTCGCCAGCGTCCAGCGATCCGTTACCATTCAAATCGATATAGAAGACCGTATTCCCGCTTTGCACGGTTTGAAGCATGCTCACAATGGTGTTGCGCCGTATTGCCGTGTAGCGCGCGAGCTCGACGAAATTTGCGGTTTGCTGCACCATACTGTTGAGACGATAGTTCTGAATCGCTCCAACCAACACCGGTAACGCCACGCTCACCAGAATCAATCCGACGGCGAGCGTCATTACCATCTCAACCAGCGTTAAACCAAGTTCGTTGCTGCGAAATGATCCGCGCCGTGGACTCATGGTTGAACCCCGAACGTCACTAAGACTATGGCGATACCGCGAGGTAGGATATTATGCTAACCAGTTGCGGGGAATGCAACTCTCCTCTCGCACTGGTAGTCTCAGGACTGTCGTTTAGGACTCGGGACGGGGGAGTCGCTCGTCCCTCACTTGCCCGCAAACAGACGGTTCAGAAATTCTTTATCCTCGAGTATGACTTTGAATGGCTTCTCCCAGCTGATGGTCGCGTCGAACTGCTTTTTGAAGTCGGGGTCGAGCTTCTGGGCCGTTTGAAGTTCCCTTAGCGCCGCCTCTTTGTTTCCATTGATGTATTCCAGAAAACCCAGGCTGGTGTGACCGTCCGCCTGCTTAGGGGAATACCCCGCAGCTTTCCGCCCGGCTGCCAGCGCCTCCGCCTTCTTCCCCGCCGTGAGAAGCCGATCCGCTTCATTTCCATATAGATACGTCAGATTCAGATCCAGCAACCGCCGCAACTCCGCCAGCGGCTTGGGGTCATCATCCACGTTGATGTAGATGTAGCGGTCGTTGTTGATATTGCGCCCGCCCTGCTTGCGCACCACCAGCATGGACGCCGATTGGTGCCCCCGCGCATCGCCGCCCGCGTCGTCACCGGCCTTGAGAGCGGCATAAAGTTTCTCCGCCAGCTCGCCCGGTATGGTATCGAACGCCTTCCCCATGGCCTCGGGGACTTGCGGTCCCACCAGGATGTTAC
>CATPAM010000376.1 GCA_955651735.1 Candidatus Acidiferrales bacterium
CAGTATAACACCGCATGCAATAGGACGCAGACGGAGAGGGAAAGGGAGCCTGACAGGTAGTTTCGTGTGCAGGGCGTTCCATAAAGACACGGATTAGCACGCGAAACGTTGTAAATTTACCACACACAACTGCGCCAACGGCATCCAGGTGGTTATAAGTTATTGATACTAAGGAACAAACGACGAAATCTTTGAATGACAATGTGCTAGAATCCGGTTCATAGATGCTCCAAACAACCATTGCGAAACCTGCCTCCGCCGAGGGGGTGGGGCTGCATACCGGCGTTTACGGGCACATCCGTCTTGTCCCCGCTCCCGCCGATACCGGCATCGTCTTTCGCCGCATCGACCTGGACAATTTCCCGATCGAAGCGCATGGGCACAACGTAGCGCGCGTGAGCTACGCCACCAGCTTGATGAAACAGGGCGTGCTGCTATCCACCACAGAGCATCTGCTTGCCGCGATCTATTCCTGCGGCATCGACAACGTTTACGTCGAGATCGATTCCATCGAAGTCCCGATCTTGGACGGCTCGGCGGAGCCCTTCATGCAGATGCTCGAGAAAGCTGGCACCCGGCGGCTTCGACGCAAACGCCGCTTCCTCAAGGTCTTGAAGCCGCTGGAGGTCATCGAGGGCGACCGGCGCATTGGCATCTATCCCGCCGATGAATTCCGCGTGCGCTGCTACGTCGATTTCCCGCATCCCCTGGTTGGCCAGCAGGAAGTGGAGATGCTCGTAAGCCCGGAGACCTTCCGGCATCTCCTGGCCCGCGCCCGCACATTTTGCTTCGAGCGCGACATTGAGCCCCTGCGCTCCATGGGACTAATCCGCGGCGGCACACTGGAAAACGCCATCGTGCTGACCTCTGACGGCGTGATGAACGGGCCGCTGCGTTTCCCGGATGAATTCGGCCGCCACAAGGCTCTCGACCTGATTGGCGATCTGGCGTTAGCGGGGCTCCCCTTGCTCGCTTGTGTGGAAGCGCACAAAGCCGGCCACGCCCTGCATACTCAGCTCGTCAGCCGCCTGCTCGCGGATCCCACGCTTTGGACGGTCACGACTCGCGAAGCGCTTCACGAGCAAGCGGAGACCCCTCTAGCTGCTTTTGCACCCGTTGCCGCCGCCGATTAAGCATTTCGGGAATATCCGCGAAATCGATGCATTGCGAAATTGATTCTGCTCCCGCAGAATGATTGGACTTATGCCGGCCAATGATCTTGCCGTTCTCATTCTCGCCGCGGGAAAGGGCACACGACTGAAGTCCAGCCTGGCCAAAGTTTTGCATCGGGCCGGCGGGCGCTCATTGGTCGAACACGTCCTAGCCGCCTGCGCTCCGCTGAAACCCCGGAAAACTGTAGTCGTAGTGGGGCATCAGGCCGAACAGGTGTCTGCGCTAGTCGAGCCGCTGGAGGCGGAGACCGTGTTGCAGCAGCCGCAGCGCGGCACTGGCCACGCCATGCAGGTGGCGCGGCGGGCGCTGGGCGCTGCGAAACTCGCTCTTGTCTTGCCAGGTGATGCGCCGCTGATCCGCACGGAAACGCTGCGCGCCATGGTTGCAGCGCACCGCGCGGCAAAGTCTGCCGCGACCATTCTGAGCGCGGTGGTCAGCGATCCCAGTGGCTATGGACGCATTTTGCGCAAATCCGCAACCACGGTTCAGGCTATCGCGGAGGAATCGCAGCTGACCGACGAGCAGCGCGAGCTCAACGAAATCAATTCCAGCATCTACTGCTTCACTCTCGAGAAACTCTGGCCGGCGCTGGCCCAGGTGAAGCCCAACAACAAACATCGCGAACTCTACCTGACCGACGCTGTCGCCGTGCTGGCTGCAAAAAATGAAACGGTGCTGGCTCACCTTGCGCCCGACCCGCGCGAAGCCCTGGGCTGCAACACACGCACGGACCTTGCCGAAGTTGACCGCATTTTCCGGGAGCGGAAGCGCGCCGAGCTGATGAATGAAGGCGTCAGCATTCAGTTGCCGGAAACAGTTTTGATCGATCCAGCCGTGACAGCCGGCGAAGACACCGTGCTTGAGCCCGGCGTGCAGCTCCTCGGCAAGACAAAAATCGGCGAGCGCTGCACGATTCGGACCGGCAGCGTGTTGAGTGACGCAATCCTTGGCGACGAGGTTGTCGTGGAGTCCCACTCGCTGATAACGCAAAGCCGGCTGGACGACAACGTCACGGTCGGCCCATTCGCGCGATTGCGCACTGGCACGCACCTCAAGAGCGGCTCCCGGGTAGGCAACTTTGTGGAAACCAAGAAAGTCACCGTCGGCGAAGGCGCGAAAGTTCCGCATCTTACTTACCTTGGCGACGCGAACGTCGGATCCAAAACAAACATCGGGGCCGGCACGATAACCTGCAATTACGACGGCTTCCAAAAACATCCGACGACTATCGGAAAGGGCGTATTTATCGGCAGTGATTCGACACTCGTAGCACCGGTACGCATCGGCGATGGGGCCTACGTCGCTGCCGGCTCCACGATCACGGAAAATGTTCCACCGGACGGTTTGGGCATCGCCCGCGGCCGGCAAATCAACAAACCGCGCTGGGCTTCGCGCAAACGCCGCGAAGTGGCTTCCGCGAAACGCCCGAACAAGAAAGCTCGACCTCGCAGAAAATCAAAAGCACGGCCGAGGAAATCTCGCCGCCGCTGAACGCGGGGCGACGAAATAGCGCTCCGTAAAATTGGGATGACCCTACAGACCTAGCGAGCCGGAAAACTTGACGCGCGCTTTGCCGGAGTCGCCTCGCTCGATGCGGCCGATGCGGAAGAATTTTTCGCGCCGGCGCTTTAACGCCGCTTCCACGGGCTTCACGTTTTGCGGTGGGACCGTCAGGATCATCCCCACACCCATGTTGAACGATTGCAGAAGCTCGTCGGCGTCGATTTTGCCGAGCTTGGCCAGATACTTGAAGATCGGCGGAACCGGCCACGCGGCCAGATCGATTTCCGCCCGCACGCCGGAGGGTAACACGCGCGGCAGATTGCCGGGGATGCCGCCGCCGGTGATGTGCGCCAGCGCGGACACCCATCCGCGCGCAAGAATATCCTTCAGGGCCGGCGCGTAGCAGAGATGCGGCTTCAGCAGCTCGGCGCCGATTTTATTGCCGATTTCCGCGACGTAGGCGTCCGGTTTGAGTTTGGCAATTTCAAACACGAGCTTGCGCGCGAGCGAATAACCGTTGGTATGCAAGCCGGCGGAAGGCAGCGCAATGAGTGCGTCGCCGGGCTTCACATTTTTCCCGGTGAGCATCTTCTTGCGTTCGACAGCTCCCACGATGAAGCCGGCGAGATCGTATTCGCCGGGAGGATAAAAGCCGGGCATTTCCGCGGTTTCTCCTCCAATCAGCGCACAGCCCGCTTTGCGGCAGGCCCGGCTCATGCCCTCGACAAGCTGCTCGACCACATTCGGATCGAGCTTGCCCATGGCTAGATAATCCAGAAAAAACAGCGGCTCCGCACCCTGCACCAGAATGTCGTTGATGCAATGGTTGACCAAATCTCCGCCAACGGTGGAGTGCACCCCGGTAGCCATGGCCACTTTCAGTTTGGTTCCGACCCCATCCGCGCTCGAGACCAGCACCGGCTCTTTCCATTTCTTACAGTCTAGAGCAAACAGCGCGCCGAATCCGCCGATGCCTCCGAGCACGCCGGGCGTGAAGGTTCTGCTCGCATGGTGGCGGATGCGCTGCTTGGCCGCGTCGGCGACGGCGATGTCCACCCCGGCGTCGGCGTATTTCATGAGCGTCCTGCTGGCGTGAGTTTGTCGTCGAGGCGCACGAAACTTCCTGTCCTTGAGGAGAATGCTTGCGTGCCGCCGGGCGGGGTCGGCAACACTTCTTTGTTTTGGCTGGGAACAGTCAGCCTAAAAAGTCCGGAACAATCTCTTCCAGCGCACCAGGCCCGGATGCACCAGCGCGTTCGCGTACGCAAAGAAGCGCTCGCGAATCTGGCCGGGCTCCCAAGCGTCCGGAGGAACGTTGAGCGACATGTATATCATCACCGGCGTGCCGATAATGTCTTTGCGCGGCACACAGCCCCAAAAGCGGCTGTCGTAGGAATTGCCGCGATTGTCGCCCATCACAAAATAGCAGTTGTCCGCAACCTTGTACGGCTGGCGCAGATCGTAAGGATCGGTGCGGCCGGTGGTGTAATTTTCCGTGAGTCTTTGGCCGTTCACCCACACCGAACCGTCGTGGATCTCAATGGTATCTCCCGGCAGTCCGATGACGCGCTTGACGTAATCCGGCGTATCCGGCGCGAAGGGCGGCTTGAAAATGATGACCTGCTGGCGATGCGGATTGCGCCACAACGGCACATGCCAATTGGTGAAGGGCACGCCGGCGTCGTAGCCGATGCGGCTCATGATCAGGTGATCTCCGATGAGCAGGGTGTTTTCCATGGAGCCGGAGGGAATCACGCGCGCCTGGCCGATGGTGCCGTTAATCAGCAAAAACACCAGCGCCACCCAAAACCAGGCGATGATCTCGCGCTGCACTTTTTGCCCCACGGGCACGTTGCGCTGCGCTTCTTTGTTGGGCTGGGGATCAGCTTTCATGTTCCACCG
>CATPAM010000377.1 GCA_955651735.1 Candidatus Acidiferrales bacterium
ATAGAGAATGGGGAAGTGGCGCGTTTTGTCGGCATCAAAGCTGGAAGGCAGAAGGACACAATATGGCACAGGGCGAGCAAGAATTTTGCTGGGAACGGAGTTGCACTCGACGCGGCCGGAAGCTGCGTAAGAACAAGGGAGATAAAGAGGGTAGAGAAAAGTGAGGAGGTAAAACAAAAGAGAGCTCCCTCGCTGCGCAGGAGATGACAATTTTGAGAACGAATGTCCGGGAATCACGCAAATATTCTACTCATAACGGAGGGCTTCAACGGGATTGAGTCGGGCGGCGCGGGAGGCCGGGTAAAGGCCAGCGGCGAGGCTGACGAAAATAGCGAAGGCGATGGCGCCGAGGACCAGCCACCAGGGAACAGAGGAAATGTCCACGCCGGGAAGATTCTGGCGATGAAGATAGAGGTTCGTGCCGAAAGTGAGGGCGCGGCCGATGAGCCAGCCAAGGAAGGCGCCGAGAATGCCGCCGACAAAACCCATTACGCCGGCTTCCACGAAGAAAAGCTGCTTGACATCGCGGTCGGCGGCGCCGAGGGCCTTCAGGACGCCGATTTCGCGGCGGCGTTCAAGGATGGCCATGACCAGCGTGTTGATGATGCCGAGCGTGGCGACGGCAAGAGCGAGGCTGCCGAAGATGCCGAGGAGAAGATCGAACACGGAAAAAAAGATGCGCAGGCTCTTGGAGGCGTCGAGTAGAGAGAACGCGCCAAAGCCCATATTCTTGATGGAGGCTTCGAGGGCTTCGACATAAGAAGGGCTCTTGGCGCGCACGGTGAGGCTGGCGAAAGTGGGCTTGGAGGAAGTGCCGCGAACGATGTCGCGGAGATCGTTGACCTGGGCGGCGCGAAGGGTCATGGCGACTTGCAGCGGAATGAGGAGGCGGCCGTTGCCGTAGCCCCCAAAGCCCGCCGCGGGCTCGGTGTCCACGACACCCACGATGCGCAGGCGCATTTCCTTGGGAATGACGGAGAAACCGCCGGGCAACGATTCGGAATTGGGGGAGGAAGAAGCGCTGGAGTCCGCCGGAATCTGGGGGAGCGATTGGCGCTCGGCGTAGCGGAGGACGAGCTCTTTCCCGAGGAGAGAGGATGTTTGCGGGTTCAGCTCTTTTGCGAACTCGCTTTGCAGGATGGTTTCATAGGCGCCGACGCTGGAGAAAAAGGATCCCTGCATGCCGTCAAAGGAACCGCTCGATTTCGAGGATTCGGGCAGGCCGGCGACCATGGTGGCGAAGGGCTTGCCGTCGTAGCGAACTTCCGTGAAAAAACGAACCTGGGGAAAAACCTCGACGACGTTGGGGAGGCGGGAGATTTCCTGAAGCGCGTCTTCGTCGAGGAGACGCGGCTCCTTGTCCGAAGGCGGAGGCATGGCGGCGCGGCCCATGCCGCGTAGATTCATTCGTGGGGTGACAAAAACAGAGTCGAACAGACCGCTTTGCGAGAGGCGTTTGGCAGCCAACTGCTGGAGGCCGACGCCGAGGGAAAGCATGGCTACGAGCGAGGCCACGCCGACGGCGATGCCGAGAGTCGTGAGCGAATTGCGGAGCAGGGCTTCCCGGAGATTGCGGAACGCGAGATCACCGAGGTCGCGGGGTTTCATCGCCCGGCTCCGTTTGAAAGAAGCTTGCCGTCGCCCATAACCGCGAGGCGATCGGCGAAGCGTTCTGCCAGCGGACGCTCGTGGGTCACCATGACGATGGTCATGCCGGGATTTTTCTGGATTTCGCGAAGGAGCGTGAGGATGGATTCGCCCGTGGCGCTGTCGAGATTTCCGGTGGGCTCATCGGCGAGGAGAATCCCGGGGCGGTTCACGAGCGCTCGGGCGATAGCGGCGCGCTGCTGTTCGCCGCCGGAAAGCTCGCTGGGCCGGTGGCCGACGCGCTTGTCGAGACCGACACGCTCCAGAGCTTGGCGGACGCGGGCGGCGCGGTCGCTACGGTCGACCTCCGCGAGGCGGAGAGGGAGTTCGACATTTTCCTCGAGAGTCATGCGCGGGAGGAGATTGAAGGATTGGAAGACCATGCCCACGGTCTGACGGCGGTAACGCGCCAGTTCAAGCGAAGAAACTTTTGAGAGGTCCTGGCCGTGAGCGATGACCGCGCCGGACGTGGGGCGGTCCAGGCCGGCGATGAGATTGAGAAGCGTGGATTTTCCAGAGCCGGAGCTGCCGAGGAGTGCGAGGAATTCGCCGGAGGGAAGATCGAGAGAAACGTCGTCGACGGCGCGGATTACGGCTTCGCCCATGGTGTAGTGGCGGGAGACATGATCGAGGTGAATGGCGGCTTGGATATCCGGCATAGGATGTGGCCTAGATAATAGTACGCAGAAAGGACCGGGGAAATTGCAGAACCTGGAAAGGTAAGGAAAGAGCGGGAATCGTCTCAAATCCCAGGAGCACCGGGGGATTTGCCCACAGAAACCACAGTGAGCGGGAGATTGCGACTAGAATGCGGGGCGGCAACGAGAGCGAGCTCAGGGAGGCGCGCATGAGAAGGATTCTGATCGTGATGGCGGCAGGCTTCTTCTCGATCACGGCGTGGGGCCAGAAGCCGCCGCTGATGCCGGAGAAGGATGTGGCAGCGCTGGCGGAAGAATTGAGCGGAGAGACGGCGAAGAGGAATTTGGAGGGGATTGCACGGTTTCACCGGCAGCGGGGGTCGCAGGGGTTTCACTCGGCGGCGGAGTTGGTGGCGGAGCGGGCGCGCGCGTACGGACTGAGCGACGTGGCGATACTGCAATTTCCGGCGGATGGGAAGATCTTCTATGGGACGCAGAGGTCGCGGCCGGCGTGGGACGCGCAAGAAGGAGAATTAGAGGAGGTAAACGACGGAAAGGAAGTAAAGGAAAAGATCGCCAGCTATGAAGCGGAGCCGATCGTCTTGGCGGAGGACAGCGAGAGCGCGGACGTGACTGCCAATTTAGTGGACGCGGGCGAAGGGACGAGAGAGG
>CATPAM010000378.1 GCA_955651735.1 Candidatus Acidiferrales bacterium
GTGTGGACCTGGACCACCTGCATCCAAACTGCTTAGCCGGTCAGACAGACTGCTTGCCACTTCCATTCAAGGGCGAACTGCTCCAAGTCATGCCCTGGCCCATCTACATGAACATGACTGAACATGATCTGCGCGCTATCTACGAGTATCTGAGCGCCATCCCCTGCGTCGAAGGTCCTGCCGATCCTACTGACCCCCGACACAACGACTGCCGTTGAACCCGACGCTGAAATCCGATCAGAGTCTCCCCAATGCCTCACGAGGCCTTGGGGAGACCCTTGGCTCCATGCGGCCCTAAGACGCGATCTTCGCTCGAGGATGGACTCACACCTTCACCTCGTTTCGGCTCTGTGGCGCATCGCGCGCAACCACATCACCCGGATCAGTGCGCTGCCCGGATAAATCACTCGCCAATACGCCGCAAATTTCCGGCGCGCCGAGGCGTCCGTAGCATAGGCACGCGTCTCCGTCGTCAGCAGGGAGAAGCCGCCTACTTCATCTTGAATTCGAAAATTGATTGCGGCTACGGCAAATCCGGCGGCGCGCAGCTCTTTGAAATCGTCCGGAGTTGGTCGCCCATTCGGCCGCCATAGCGGAGGTCTGACGACCAAGGTCCCTAATACGATTTCTCGATCCTGGTCCTCCGCCAGCTTCATGAATCCGGTTCTCAGCGCCCTAGCGAGCAGTGGTTGATGAGGTGGCGCGTTCAATATGCTCTCTTGTCCAGATTGTCCAAAACGCCGGGCCCAAGTCAGGGCCCTGAAGAGCGAGATCTCGTCCGCGCTGATTTCTTGAATCGCTTTGAAAACGCGCTCACGCGGGGCGTGCACGAGGATCGAATGAAATTCCTCGAACTGATAAACAGGCACATACTTATCTAATTCCGTCTGCTGTGCCTGAATTTGGGTCTCATTGACCGGCAAGGCCTCGCCTATCAGGAAGAACAAATTCCACAGCCCACCACCAACAGGCCGTACCGTGGGCTGACAATGCCGAGAAACGTCAGCGGTTTAAGAAGCGAAACAACTCCGAAGAAAGATGCGGCGAGACCGGCATACACAAGGATGGGCCGGATCAGATTCATGGTGTCGAGAGCCGCACTGCCCTACACCTTGAACAGTTCGCGGAGACGCTTGGTCTGCGAGCGGCTGACGGGCACTTGCGTGTGTTTCTTGTCGTCCATTTTCAGCATGTAGGTGGACTTGAACCAGGGAATAACTTCCTTGATGTGGTGGATGTTCACCAGGTAGGAGCGGTGCGGCCGCCAGAACACGTCGGAGGCTAGCGCTAGTTCCATCTCCTCGAGCGTGCGGTAGTTCGAGCCGCCTTCCAGGTCGCGCGCAATCACGGTGATCATGCCGCCGTCGATGGACGCAAAAATCATGTCCTCGGCGTTCACCAGCAGTAGCCGCTGCTGCGTGGTTATCAGCACCTTCACCGCCGGGGAGGGCGGATTCTGCCTGGCGGCGCCGAGCTGGCTGACGAGTTGCTCCAGGCGGTCGGTCGCAGTGGTCTGCGTCTCCATCATTTTACGCGCGCGCTGAATGGCTTTGGCGATGCGCGATTTGTCGAAGGGCTTCAGCACGTAGTCGACCGCGTTCACGTCAAAAGCTTGTACCGCGTACTGATCGAACGCGGTGGCAAAAACCACGTGCGGCATTTTCATTTTTCGCTCGACCAGCTTTTTCAGAACGCCGAAGCCGTCTAGCCCGGGCATCTGCACATCGAGGAAGACCAGGTCCGGTGAATGCTCCTTGATCAGCGCGAGGGCGTCCACGCCGTTCTTTCCCTGGCCGATCAGGTTGACCTCTTGAATGCTCTTGAGCAGAAAAGCCAGCTCGTCGCGCGCCGGCTTTTCGTCGTCGACAATGATGACGTTGATGGGCATTGGTAACACGTTGAGTATATGGAAGCCTGCAAAGGCAGGCAATTCCGCCGGAATGTAAATTCATCGCAGTTGCCGGGGCGACCGAGGTCGCATCAACGGAAGGCCTCAGGCCTGAACGGCACGCCTGAGCTACAGGATTTGGCGGGCCGTGGGTTATGATGCGAACCTAGAGAGCCCACTTCCATGCCGCCACGCAAGGCAGCGCCGCCAGTCGCACAAATCCTGCACAGTGAGGAGATATACAAAGGTCGGGTATTCGGCGTGCGGCGTGACGAGGTGCTGGAGCCGGGAGGCTTGCGCACCATTCGCGAGGTGATCACGCATCCCGGATCGGTCGTGGTGCTTCCGGTGCTGCCGGACGGCCGCATTCTGCTGGTGCGCCAATACCGCCATGCGACGCGGCAATATTTGTGGGAGCTCGTGGCCGGGCGCATCGACGCAGGGGAAAACGTAAGGCAGGCAGCGGCGCGCGAGCTTATCGAGGAAACCGGCTATCGCGCGCAGCGTTTCCGCGTCTTTCTGGACGTCTTCCCAACTCCGGGCTTTCTCGAAGAGCGCATGTACATTTTGCTGGCGGAAAAACTGACCGCCGGCGAAGCGCAGCCGGAGGAAGACGAGAAGATCACCGCAAAAGCTTTCACGCCCGCCGCGCTCGAGGGCATGATTCGACGAAACGTGTTGCGCGATGCGAAGTCCGTCGCCGGATTGCTCTACTATTTCCGCTTTTTGGCAGGAAAGAGGAAAAAGAATTAACGCAGAGGGCACAGAGGCCGGCGCACCCTTCGAGGCTCATGGTAAACAGAGGCCACCGAGAAGAGCTGATGCGCCCGCACTGGCCATCGGCCATCTGCACGCGATGCTCTTTCCCTCGGCTGTTTTTCTTGGCGCCTTTCTGCTTTTTCTGATCGAGCCGCTGTTTGCCAAGTTGATTCTTCCGCGCTTCGGGGGCGCGGCCGCGGTGTGGGCCGCTTGCCTGGTGTTCTTCCAGTGCGCCCTATTACTGGGCTATCTATATGCGGACCTGACTTTGAGGCGGCTGACCCCGGCGCGCCAATCGCAATTGCACATCGCGTTGTTGCTGCTGAGCCTGCTGTTCCTTCCTATCGCGCCGCGCTTTTCAGAAACGCATCGAGCAGGCAGCGATCCGGCGTCGACCATCTTGGTCTTGCTGAGCGCTTCCATCGGATTGCCATTCGTGCTGCTGAGTGCCACCAGCCCGCTCGCGCAAGTCTGGTACGCGCGGGCCAATGCGCAACGCGAGCCGTATCACCTGTTCGCGTTGTCGAACCTGGCTTCCCTGCTCGCCCTTCTAAGTTATCCATTGCTGATCGAGCCCTATGTCGCCACGCACAGGCAGGCGACGCTGTGGTCGGTGCTGTTCGTCGCGTTTGCGCTGCTGTGTTCGGCGGCGGCGTGGTTCGCGCGGCGTGGCTCTGTACCAGCCGCCGCAACCGAAACGGAGCGGAGCGAAACTGCCGAGGCGCCCAGCCTGCGCGAAAAGCTGCTGTGGCTCTGTTTTTCGGCATGCAGCTCCATGCTGCTTCTTTCCATCACCAACAAATTGTTGGAGGACGTCGCGCCGGTTCCGCTGCTGTGGGTACTACCACTGGCGCTGTATCTCCTAACTTTCGCGCTCGCGTTCAGCAGGCGCATCCTCTACTGGCGCGGGTTGCTCGTTCGCTTTCTTGCCGTCGCGCTCGGCGGTCTGGGTTACGCCATCTATGATCCGTCATACACGGAATCCGTGCAGGTCAGCGTGCCACTTTTTTGCATCGGTCTTTTCTTGTGCTGCTGGTTTTGCCACGGCGAACTGGCTTTGCGCCGGCCCGCGCCTCGCTTCGCAACATCCTTCTATCTGATGATTTCGCTCGGCGGAGCCCTCGGCGCGATTTTCGTCGGGCTTGCCGCGCCGCACCTGTTCACCGGAATTTATGAGCTTCCGCTGGCGCTCATCTTCACAGCTTTGCTGGCCGTTGCGGCATTGTGGCCGCAAGGCTGGCTGATACGCCTTTTCTGGATCGCCGCCGCGGCGTGTATGGCGTTTGTGTTGGTGCGCAATGCGCGCCACAACGAAAAGAACACCATCGTCCGTGTGCGCAGTTTTTACGGCGCCCTACGCGTCGCAGAAACGACGAACTGGCTCAAGGAGCCGTACCGCACGCTGTACCACGGAAGGATTGAGCACGGCGCGCAGTACGTGAATCCACCGCCGAGCCTTTTGCCCACCACGTACTACGGGCCTGATTCAGGCGTGGGGCTGGCCCTCACGCGCTGCTGCCCCAACGCAAAACGCGTCGGCGCCATTGGCTTAGGCACGGGGACGCTGGCTGCATACGGAAAGACCAGCGACTACTTCCGCTTCTACGAAATCAATCCGCAAGTTATCCAAATTGCAAAAACGCATTTCAGCTATCTGCGTGATTCTCCAGCGCGCATTGACGTGGTGCTTGGGGACGCACGGCTTTCGTTGCAAAAAGAAGCGCGGCAAGAGTTTGATGTGTTGGCGGTCGACGCGTTCTCCGGTGATGCCATTCCCGTGCATCTCCTGACGCGCGAGGCTTTCGCGCTATACCTGCGCCACCTGAAACCGGACGGCATCCTCGCCGTGCACACATCAAACACATACCTGAATCTGTCTCCGGTAGTGCAGCTGCTAGCGGCGGATGCGGGGTGCGAGGCGCGGCTGATCGTCAACGACGAGAATCACCGGAAGCTGATCGACTCTTCCGACTGGGTTGTGGTCACGCGCAATCGGCATTTTCTCGAGTCCTTCGACACCACGGTATTGATCGAGCCGATTTCCGTTCCGCCAAATCTGCGCGTATGGACCGATGACTTCAACAATCTTTTCCAGATTCTGCGTCCGGTGAGATTCAAACAGGACAGTGCGCGCTAATCCAGGGGCAGGCGACTAACGGAACTGGCCCTAATTAAACCGATTTATACCTACATAATTAGTTGTTTTCGATACGGATTTTCGACCATTTTCGTTGACTGCCGCGCTCGTTCTGCTAGACTCCGCGCAATTTCTGGTTTAGGTCTGCTTGGAGTGCACCCGGCCATAAACGGAAAGAGATACGTCTGTGTGGGGAGGGCTATGAATTGCGTGGCACCGTAAAATGGTTCAATAACACGAAAGGTTACGGCTTCATCGGACGCGACGATGGCCCGGATGTTTTCGTGCATTATTCGGCCATCGTTGGGGACGGTTACCGAACTTTGCAGGAAGGAGAGGCCGTCGAGTTTGAAATTGTGCAGGGGCCGAAAGGTCCGCAAGCTGCCAATGTACAAAAAGCGGGGGGCTGCCCTTCACACCGCTACGTTTCGTTGCCGGCAAGGGCCCCCCCTCTTGCCGGCTTTTCTTTTGGCACGAAGAGCTGAGGAGACACCGGAAGACACCTCCTCGATCTCTGGACTATCGGCTTATAATCTCTGGACTTATGGACAACAAGAGCATCGCCCGCATACTCCGCGACACCGCGCAGCTGCTCGAAATCGATGGCGCGATTATCGGCCGCTACCGCAGCTACGAAAAAGCCGCGGAGCTAATTTCCGGACTGCACGAATCGATCGAGGAGCTGGCGAAAGATCCGGACAAGCTGGAGGAACTGCCGGGAATCGGCGAACGCATGGCCGAACATTTGCAGGAAATCCTGAAGACCGGTGACTACAGCCTGCGCAAAAAGCTGCTGAAGAAATATCCGTCGACGCTGTTGGACATTCTGCAGCTGCAATCGTTGGGCCCCAAGAAAGTGGCGTTTTTGTGGTCGAACTTCAAGGCCGCCACGGTCGCCGACGTAGAAAAAGTCGCGCGGGAAGGCAAGCTGCGCGAATTGCCGGGATTCGGCGAAAAAAGCGAGCAGAACATTCTCAAAGCGGTGGAGGCCTTCAAGCGCTCGACCGGCCGCTTTCGTCTCGATGTCGCGGAAGCCGCAGCGGAAGGGGTCATCGCAGATATCAAAAAATATGGAAAGGGCGTGGCCTCGATCACGCCGGCCGGCTCGCTGCGCCGCGGCAAAGAAACTGTCGGCGACCTCGATTTGCTGCTGAC
The DNA here is from genome assembly GCA_955651735.1 of Candidatus Acidiferrales bacterium. Lineage (GTDB taxonomy): Bacteria > Acidobacteriota > Terriglobia > Acidiferrales > UBA7541 > Acidiferrum. The sequence continues at coordinate 5,940 of CATPAM010000378.1, forward strand.
GCTTGCCGACGGCTTCACGGCGCAAAAGCACATCGACGCCATCGCCGAGCACATCCTGAAATATCCGCGCATCGATCAGGTGCTCGCGCACGGCGAGAACAAAGTGAGCTTCAACTTGGACAACGGAATTCAGGTGGACGTGCGTCTTCTCGACAAGGAATCCTTCGGCGCCGCGTTGCTGTATTTCACCGGCTCGCGCGAACACAACGTCTCCCTACGCGGGCGCGCGAACGATATGGGCTATACGCTGAACGAATACGCGCTGGCCACGCTGAAGGGCGAGCGCCGCGTTGCCGGGCGCACGGAAGAAGAGATCTACGCCAAGCTCAAGCTGGATTTCATTCCGCCGGAAATCCGCGAAAACACCGGCGAGATCGAGGCTGCCGAGCAGCACCGCCTTCCCAACCTGGTGCGCCGCGAAGACATCAAGGGCGATCTGCAGATGCACACCACCGCGAGTGACGGCAAGAATTCCATCGAGGAAATGGCGGAAGCCGCGCGAAAGCTGGGGCACGAATACATCGCCATCACTGATCACTCCAAGTCGGTGACTATCGCCAACGGCCTGGACGAAAGGCGTATGGCCGCGCACAGCAAGAAATTGCGCGCGGCGAACGCGAGCGGTTTGGGTATTCGCGTTCTGGCCGGCGCGGAAGTCGACATCCTCAAGGACGGTCAACTCGATTATTCCAACGAACTGCTCGCGCAATTCGAGGTCGTTGTTTGCTCGATTCATTCCTACATGAACCTGGATCGCGCGGCGATGACCGAGCGCATGCTTGCGGCCATAGAAAATCCCTACACGCAGATTATCGGGCACCCAACCGGAAGGCTCCTGCTGCGGCGCGAAGCGTTCGAGTACGACATGGGAAAGGTGCTGGATGCCGCGGCAAAGCACGGGGTGGCGATGGAGTGCAACTCCTACCCCGACCGCCTCGACCTGACCGACGTGTATTTGCGGATGTGTAAAGAGCGCGGCGTGAAAGTGGTCATCTCCACCGATGCGCATAACACCTTGCATCTTCCCTTCATCGCGTATGGAGTGACGATGGCGCGCCGCGGCTGGCTGGAGAAAACCAATGTAATCAACACGTTGCCGGTCGACAAGTTCCTCGCCGCTCTTCGTCCCAAGCCGGGCAGCGCCGGCACCAAGCACGCCGCCGCAAATCGCTAACGCGGGGAACGTGCCCGGAACATTTCCCGGACGATTGTCGTACCTTGTCCTAGAAGCAGCGCTTACGGAGGAACCTCATCTATGAACCTCGCCGCAAACCGCACAGCCGCCCGTCTGGGCATTGCCTGCGCCACCATTTTGGCCGCCGCGACTCTGGCCCCCGCTGCTCGCGCTGAGGAATGGACCAAGTCCTATACCGTCTCTGGCCGCGCGCAGGTGCGCGTCGATACCAACGACGGCGCAGTACGTATCGCCACGGGTGAGTCAAAACAGGTCGAGTTTCGTATCATTTACGAGGGGTACGAACTGAACAAGAATCTGCATATCGACAGCCGGCAGGATGGCGACAGCGTGCAGCTCAACGCCCGCGTTACGGGCCACTGGGGCTTTTCCTGGGGGCGCGGACGGCGCGGCCCGCGGATTGAGGTCCGCATGCCCAAAGATGCAGACCTTCAAATAGATACCGGCGACGGTTCCGTCGAGACGCAGCCGATCAAGGGTCATGTGAAGATTCATACTGGAGACGGTTCAGTGCGCGTGCAAGCAATTGATGGGGATGTGGATATCGACACCGGCGACGGCAGCATCACGGTGGAAGGCGCCAAGGGTGATATCCGGCTGCACACCGGCGACGGACACATCGAAGCGCGCAACCTGGACGGTCGCGTGGACGCCAACTCCGGAGATGGGCACATTAAGATCGACGGCCGGCTGGACGCCCTCAATGTGAAGACTGGCGACGGTAGTATTGACGCGCGGGTCGAGCCGGGCTCGAAACTAAGCGGTGGCTGGAGCATTCGCACAGGGGACGGAAGCGTGGACATGGTCCTGCCTGCCGATTTGCAGGCTAACATCGATGCCAGCACGAATGACGGGCACATAAGCCTGGGAATCCCGGTAACGGTGGAAGGCACCTTCAGCAATTCGCAAATCCACGGCAAGATGAACGGCGGCGGGCAATCCCTGACGATTCACACTGGCGACGGGTCCATCCGGCTGAGCAAGTCTCCCTAGCGAGCCACCACAACCGAAGCGGTACTGTTACCACTATTACCTTAATTCTGTAGCGTGACAAATCGGCGACACTTGTCTATTTTCTCGCCCACACGGGTGCCCTACATTCCTTCCAACCCCTTGAAAACAAAGTGAGACGTTTGGTCACTTGCGTGCCGACTCAGAAGGATGGAGTTGTCATGATCATCTTTGTTCTCACTGTCGCGCTCCTCTCACTTCTCGCACTTACCCTTACCGGCTCGATTGCCTCAGGCACCCACCGCCGCCAATAGGGCACCTCCACCATGCATAACGCTCTTGGTAGACAAATGTAACCTTCCACGGCCGGTTTTGAATCGAATTCCCAGGCGATCGGCGCCAGAATAGGTCGGCCTTCATCCACTTGGCGGTTGCTCCCAACATACCTCCATCTCGAGATTATTTTCATGGTTCGTTGTGGTTCGAAGAACAATGATTTATTCATAGCGCAGAGCCGCCAGCGGGCTGACCCGCGTGGCGCGGCGCGCGGGAATCCAGCAGGCAATCAAGGCAATCGCGGACAGCAGAACGATCACCGCCACGAAGGTGACCGGATCGGTCGGTTTAATCCCCACTATCAAGTTCGCAAGCGCGCGCGTGCCCGCAAACGCCGCCGCTAGTCCAACCGCTAAGCCGACAGCCACGATGCCAACGCTTTGCCGCAACACCATTCCCAGGATATCGCGCGGCTCGGCGCCCAGCGCCATGCGAATTCCGATTTCCTGAGTGCGCTGTGCCGCGGCGTAAGAAACCACGCTATAGACTCCGATGACCGCAAGGATCAGCCCGAGGAGTCCCATCGTGCCGGTCAATTGCGCGCCAAACCGGAAAAAGAAAAAGCCATTGATGCCCTGTAGCGCGGCGGTCATCGTTTGCACCTCGGAGACGGCTATCCCCGGGGCCAGCTCTCGGATTTGCTGCTCGATCTGGCGCTGCAGCGATTCCGGCGGAACCGATGTCCGCACGTGAATCGTGCGGTAGGCCATATATCTCTGTGCCAACGGCACATAATAGAAAGGCTCCGGCGGATCCTCGATCACGTTCTTGTACTTGCCGTTCTGCACCACCCCGATGACTTCCATGAACCGTCCACTCGCATCCTTGGTGCTGAAGCGTTTGCCCAGCGGATTTTCCTTAGGCCACAACTTCTCGGCCATCGCCTGGTTGATGACCGCCACCGCGGGTGCTTTCTCATTGTCGGCGTCCGTAAAGGGGTGGCCCATCTGCATCGGAAGGCGTAGCGTGTCGAAGTAACCCGGCGTCACCGGGTTGTACATGATGTCCGGCGGCTGCTTCCCTGCCTCCACTGGATGACCTTCGGCAACTATCTGCTCGTTGGCGCTGATGACACCGAGCGGCACGGTGAAAGCCTGGCCCACGGATACGACGCCGGGCAGGGCGCTGAGCCGCTCGTCGACCTGACGAAAGAATTCACGCCCGCGATTCTCGTCGAAGCTGATCTGCTGCACGTCCACCGTCAAATCGAGCACGTGATCGGGGCTGTAGCCCAGATACAGCTGCTGCGCCTTGCTCAAGCTGCGCATGAAAAGCCCCGCGACAATCAGCAGGAGCAGCGAACCCGCCAGTTGTGCTGCCACCAGCGTGCTTCGCACAATGTGCCGTCGCCGTCCGTCCGAAACTCCACGACCTCCTTCGCGCAGCACGGAATTAACATCGCTTCGGGCCACGCGGAGGGCCGGCAGGATTCCCACGATCACGCCGGTGAGCAACACCGCGCCAAGAGCGAAAACAAACACTCGCGCATCCGGCTGAAGGTCAAACGAGATCGGCAGGTCCGTACCCAGTGGCAGCGAACTCAAGAATCCCGCGGCCCAAATGGCCAGAACGTACCCTGCGGCGCCGCCCAGCAAGGCGAGCAGCAAACTCTCCGTCAAATGTTGACGCACCAATCGTCCGCGCCCCGCACCCAACGCGGCGCGAATGCCCATCTCACGGTGCCGCACCGTCGCGCGCACCAGCAATACGTTGGCTATATTGAAGCAAGCCACCAGCAGGACCAAGCCCGCAAGGACCATGAAGGCCGCAGACACCACCGGCAGGGTATTGTCCGGATCGGGCTCCGGCCGCGCCAATCTTTCCGGGTAGGCCTGGATGCTTATGCCTTTGTCCGTTTCCGGATGTTGCTCCGCGAGCCGCTGCGCGATGACGTTCAAAGTCGCTTGCGATTGTTTCACGGTGTTGCCTGGCTTGAGCTGGCCCAGCAGCGACAAGCTGCGTTCCTCCCGATGCGTCCAGGAGGCGGGGACGGTGTCTTGCCCCATGCCCTTGGAACCAGTGGCAGCGCTGAACGGCACGTATCCATCCATATCCACTACCGCGTATGTCCCGTGAAATCCCTTTGGCGCTACTCCCACAATCGTGAACGAGTGCGAGTTGATCTCCGCTTGCTTTCCGATTACGTGGCGGTCCCCGGCAAAGCGCTTCTGCCAATAGGAATATCCGAGGACCAGAACAGGATCCGCCCCCGGCGCCTGTCCCTCGGTCGGCAAAATCAGGCGACCCATCGCCGGCTGTATGCCCAGTGCCGAAAAATAATTTGCGGTGACCCGGCTTAGGACGCAATGATCCGCCTTGCCGTCCACAGTCAATCCCACCAACGTGGGGCGATATCCAATAATGTCGCTGAAGTTGTCCGCCTGGTGGCTGATATCCTGATAATCGGGATAAGAAAATCGTTGAAACCCGGGCATTCCGGATTGCTGCAGCGACAAGACCGCGATCTGCTCGGGTCGCGGCACCGGCATCGGCCGCAGCAGCATGCCGTTGATCACGCTGAAAACCGTAGTGTTTACCGCCATCCCGAGCCCTAACGTAAGGACGGCGATGGCTGTGAAACCCGGAGCGTTGCGGAGTGTGCGTGCCGCGTAGCGCAAATCTTGCCAGAAACTCTGCATCGCATAACCTCACTGGAAAAAGAACTGGAGCTCCTGCCTCGGTGGAAATGCAAACGAGTGGCCGACCAGGACTCCACATGCGCATCCTATTATGAATGACTTACGTGGAGCCACCGCTAAAAGTCTCCTCAGGCCGGGCCCGATGATGGGACGGATGTCGCGGAACCAGACACCTGTTCGCCCAACGGCGGCCGTTGCGGCAGCGCAATTTAGCGGTGATATACTTCCCGCCTCGATTGGCACCTCGCCATGGAAAAGTACGACCTCATCGTTATAGGTTCCGGGCCGGCGGGCCAGCGCGCGGCGATACAAGCGGCCAAGTTCGGCAAGCACGTCGCGCTGGTCGAAAAGCTCGAAGTCGTCGGCGGCACGGCCATCAACACCGGAACCATCCCCAGCAAAACAATTCGCGAAGCTGTGCTACATCTCTCCGGCTTCTACTACCAAAACATCTACGGCGTGAACTATCGCGTCAAGGAACAGATCACCATGGCCGATCTTTCCTTCCGCGCGCAGCACGTGATCAAAACCGAAGTCGACGTCATTCGCGCACAACTCTCGCGCAATGGCATCGAAGTCCTGACCGGCGTGGCGAGCTTCACCGACCCCACACACATTCACGTGGTCAGCTCCAAGAATCAATCAGACTATGAAGCCGCCAACGTCATCATCGGCACCGGCACGAAGCCCGCGGAGTCGCGGCTCGTTCCCTTCAACAATCGCAACATCATCAACAGCGATCAGATCCTGAGCATGCCGGAAATTCCCAAAACGCTGATCGTGGTCGGCGGCGGAGTCATCGGCGTCGAGTACACCTGTATGTTCGCCACGCTGGGCGTGCGCGTCACGCTGATTGAAAAGCGTCCGCGGCTTCTTGAATTTGCCGATTCTGAAATGGTCGAGGCGCTTTGCTACCACCTGCGCGATCGCCGTGTCACTATGCGCCTGAACGAAGAGGTCGAAAGCGTCGAGGAAACTCCCGACAACGGAGTAGCGGCGGTACTCAAGAGTAAGAAAAAAGTTTCCGGCGACGCGCTGCTCTACGCTGTGGGACGCCAAGGCAACGTCGACGAATTAAATCTCGCGAATGCCGGTCTTGAGGCCGACGCGCGCGGACGCATTGCCGTCGACAACGATTACCGTACCAAACAATCACACATTTTCGCCGTCGGCGACGTCATCGGATTTCCCAGCCTCGGTTCGGTTTCCATGGAACAAGGGCGCATCGCCGCCGCCAATGCCTTCGGCATCCCCATCCATTCCAATCGCGCGAATTATCCTTACGGCATTTACACCATTCCGGAAATTTCGTTTATCGGCAAAACGGAAGAGCAACTCACCGAAGAGGGCGTCCCCTACGAAGTGGGCATCGCTTTTTTCAGGGAAATCGCACGCGGCCAGATTCGCGGCGATACCACGGGGCGTCTAAAGTTGATTTTCGATCCCGATTCCAAAGAGCTGCTCGGCGTACACATCGTCGGAGAAGGCGCGTCCGAACTGCTCCACATCGGGCAGGCTGTTTTTGCGTTTAAGGGCACCGTCGAGTATTTCGCGGACGCCGTCTTCAACTATCCGACACTGGCGGAATGCTACAAGGCCGCGGCCTTCAACGGTCTCAACAAACTGAGGTAAACAGCAACGATGTCCAAATCCGTCGGCGTACTCGTAATGGAACACATCGCAGTCGGTCTGGTTGAGAACAACAAACTCGCCGGCCCCCTTACTCTTTATCCGGAGCAGGGCGCTTCGCTGGAAGCTCTGCAATCCATGCCCGCGGAAAACATCGGCGACTGCATCCAGCAGCAAATCGACGCCGTGGCGAAGGGCCAGAAGATTAGTGCCATTGGTCTCGGATTTCCCGGGGTGATTCGCGGCGGAATCATAGAGGATTCTCCCAACCTGCATCAGGTGAAGGGGTTCAATTTGCAGGCGGCGCTGTCGGCGCGCGGTTTGTCCGCTCCCGTTCGTGTTTTCAATGACGCCGACGCCATGGCCGCGGGGATTGCCGCTAAGCACGACAAGCTGCAAAAATTCATTCGCGTGTGGACACTCGGAAACGGTGTGGGCTTCGGGCGCTATCCCTGGCGCGAAGGCGTGTGGGAAGGCGGGCACTCCGTCGTTACGCTCGATCCCAAAGAGAGCCTTTGCGGCTGCGGCGGGCGAGGGCACCTGGAAGGCATCCTCGGTCATCGCTCAATGCGCTTGCGCTTCCTCGATCTCGAGCCGGAAGAGGTTTTCGCCAACGCCCGCACCGGAGATGCGCGCTGCTCCGAATTCGTGACGCTCTGCCATCGTGCCCTAGCCGCCGCCACCGCGACTTGCATTCACATGGACGGCCCTGGCCAGTTTTACA
>CATPAM010000379.1 GCA_955651735.1 Candidatus Acidiferrales bacterium
CCGACCACCAGTGCCCGACGCGTCCCAGTCTCTTTTCGCCAAAGAGAAACAGGCCGAGGAAACTGGACTCCAGAAAAAAAGAGAACACGCCTTCCATGGCGAGCGTTTGCCCAATGACTCCGCCGGCGGCCCTGGAGAATGCCGCCCAGTTGGTGCCGAACTGAAATTCCAGGGGAATGCCGGTGACCACGCCGACGGCAAAATTGATTCCGAAGATTCGGCCCCAAAATCGCGCGGCGCGGTTGTAGTGTTCGTCATTGGTACGCAAGGCTTTCGTTTTCAAATAGACGAGCAGCAGCGCGAGGCCCATGGTCAACTGCGGAAAAATATAGTGGAAGGTGACGGTGAAGGCGAAGTGCAAGCGGTGCACGTCGAGGGCTTGTTCCATTGAACTACCTCGTAACCGCTACGCGCAGGCCCGACTTAAAACGCGTGCGGCTAAACTCGTCGCGCCCATTCTCGCATCTTGACTCAAGCACACATAGTCGATTCTTTGGTCGTAAACCTGGACGCCCATTAGGCGCGGTTCAGACCTTCACCCCGGGACGCACGCGAGAAAACGTTTTACAATGTAGCCGTGAGCGACAGTGTCCAATCGCCCGCCTTTCGCAAGCCCTGGGCGGTGGAAGCATTTTTCATTCGCCCGTTCGGATTCCTGGTTGGCCTGGGAATCGCGCCGGGCTACATGCAACTGTTGCAGGTGCGCGGGCTCAAGACTGGACACGTGTACTCAACACCTGTGAACCTGCTGCAGGTCGGCGGCAAGCCTTACCTTGTTGCCCCGCGCGGCAGGACGCAATGGGTCCGCAACGCTGAAGCAACCGGAGAAATTGTGTTGAAGAGGGGCAGCGTGCGTCGCAAGTACCGGCTGCGGCCCGTTTCAGACTCTGAAAAACCCGAGATTCTGAAATTGTACTTGGACAGCTACAAATCCGCCGTGCAACGTTATTTTCCCATGCCCGCTGGCTCGCCCGTCGTAGCCTTCCGCGACATTGCGTTGAACTATCCTGTTTTTGAACTGCTCCCCGCGTAAATTGCGCTTGCCTCGTTGCATGCGCCTGGTTAACTCGTTGAGAGGCTCATCTGAGCGTAGCGCTTAGATCTGCTGGCGCTTCCAGCGGCCCTGTTTGAACAGCAAAACCCCGGCGGCGTCAATCGCTCCTTCGGCAATCACGATCGAAAGGAAGACTCCTTTGGAACGCATGTGCCAGGGAATCGCCAGCGCGTACGCCAGCGGAATCTCCAGCAACCAGAAACCGAAAAAGTAGACGATCGTCGGCGTCACGGTGTCGCCTGCGCCATTGAAGGCCTGCAGCATCACCATTCCATAGGCATAGCCGACGTTGCCGTAACTCAGAGTGCGCAGGCAGGACGCCGCCAATGGCACGACTTCGGGATCGTTCGTGAATAGCCGGACAGCCGGCTCCGCAAAAAAGATGAAGATCACGCCGATGATGCCGAGAAACAGCATGTTGTAGAAGCCGGTGCGCCACACAGACGTTGCCGCGCGCTCCGGTTGTTTTGCGCCGAGGTTTTGGCCGACCAGTGTGGCGGCCGCGTTGCTCAACCCCCAGCTCGGCAGAATGATGAAGATAAGAATGCGGATCGCGATGGTGTAACCGGCCAGCGCCGCCGAGCCGAACAGGCTGACAATGCGCACGAGGCCGATCCAACTGGTGTGCGCAATGGCAAATTGCAAGATGCCCGTCAGCGACACGCGCAATAACCTCCATAGCACGCCGAGCTCCAGGCGAACTTGCTGACGCAAGATGCGGATGCGTTCCGTGCCGCGCATCAACCGATAAAACTGATACAGCACGCCGATGCTGCGCCCGGTGAACGTCGCCAGCGCCGCGCCCGTCACGCCGAGCTTCGGGAAGGGTCCCCAGCCGAAAATGAGGCACGGATCGAGAACCAAGTTGATGATGTTGGAGACCCAAAGCAAGCGCATGGCTATCGCTGCATCGCCGGCTCCGCGAAAAATTGCGTTGTTGAGAAACAGCAGCATGATCGCGCCGCTGCCGCCCAACGCGATGCGCGCATAGCCGCTGCCCACCGCGATAATCTGAGGCGAAGCGCCCATCAAGCCAAGCAGTCGCGGAGCCAGAAACGCACACGGAACGCCGACCAGCAGCGAGATCGCGATGCCGATGACGATGGCTTGCACTCCCGCCACCGCCGCGCCTGCGGGATCTTTCTCGCCAATGCGCCGCGCGACCATCGCGGTGGTCGAGAGGCTTAAGCCAAGTCCTACCGCAAAAACCAGACTCAGCAGCGACTCCGTAAGACCGACGGTGGCGACGGCGTCCGCGCCCAGCCGGCCGACCCAGAACACGTCGACCACCGCGAACAGCGACTCCAGCACCATCTCCAGCACCATGGGGATGGCCAGCAACAGGATTGCGCGGTTGAGGCTGCCGGTCGTGAAATCCTGATGCGAACCGCGCAGCGCTTCGCGAATAGAACTCCAGATAGGAATCGGCGGCGGCGCGGCTGTAAGTTCTTGCGTTTCCATCGGCCCCTATACATTTCTGCGAAGCACGGTGCAAACCGGCTCGCGCGGTTAAAAGTAATATCGTTGAAACGGGAGAAGAACGGTCCGCCTAAGCGGCGGATTTACGCGACAGCGACAAACGAGATAGTTCGAGGGATGAACATCTTTTTTTCCTGGGATACCCGATGGAAATGATTGTAGCTTGGGCGGCTTGGCTTTGGCTAGCGGAAACTGCGGCAGCTGGCGGGATCCAGCAGGCAGTCGGCAACTCGCGCGACTCGGGCCATTTCTGCAACGTCGTGCACGCGCACGATATGCGCCCCGCCAAGAATGCTGGCCGTCACGGTTGCCGCTGTGGCCCAGAGGCGCTCCTCAGGCGGCGCCGGTTTGCCGTTGCGCGCCAGCGTCGCACCGAGGAAACCCTTCCGCGACGTGCCGACCAGCAGCGGGTAGCCGAGCTTCGCCAGCTCCCGCAGTTTCCGCAGCAATTCGTAGTTTTGCTCGAAGCTTTTGCCGAACCCGATGCCCGGATCGATGACCATCTGTGATTTCCGGACGCCAGCCGCGCGCCCTTTCCTGATCGACGCGCGCAGACCCTGCGCAACATCCTTCATAACATCGCGCGCAAAGGGACCTTTCTGCATGGTCCCTGGTTCGCCCCGCATGTGCATCAGAATCAAGGGCACACCCCGGCGGTGCGCAACTTCCGCGATGCGCGGATCGAAGCGCAGGCCAGAGATGTCGTTGACGATTTGCGCTCCCGCGCTGATAGCAGCTTCCGCTACCTGGGATTTGCGCGTGTCGACGGCGATGGGGATTTTCAGCACACCGCGCAAGCCTTCCAACACCGGCAGAACGCGCGCAAGTTCTGTCTCCGTCGGCGTGCCCGTCGAACCCGGCCGCGTCGATTCCCCTCCGATATCGAGCAGATCGGCGCCGGCCCGCTCCATTTCCAAGGCGTGCTCTATCGCGCTCTGCGGGTCCAGGAATTTGCCACCATCGGAAAAACTGTCCGGCGTAACGTTCAGCACGCCCATCAGCAGCGTGCGCGGGCCTAATGTAAGCGTGCATGCCGGAAGTTCGAGCCGGAAGGTGCGGCGCTTGATCATAGGCGGATTAGAAGTCTAGCTTGACGCGGAGCGAAAAAGATAACGCAAGGGCTAGGAAAAAAGAACTTAAGGCAGAGCGCGCGGAGGTCAGAGCACAGAGGAGTCAATCCAGATCAAAATCGCGGATGGGTTTGCCGACGGGCGCATCCTTGGCTTTCTTCATCGCTTCTTCAAACTTCTTCGCCAGGATGTCTTCCTTGTTTGTTTCCTGGAACCAGGAATCGGCGAACTTATCTTCGCGCTGCCGCTGCTGCTCGCTCAAGATTCCCGCCGCATTGGTCAGGTCTACGTCAGGCCCTTTGCGCGGCGGCTCCTCGTGAGAAAGCACCACGCCCAGCGCCGCATCGACCGACAATTTCGCCTTGCAGCACGGGCATGTAACTTTCAGCGGCTCTTGGCTCTTCCCCATGGCGCTATTCTAATCCTTCCGACCGCCAAAGAATCATTGCTTTTTCGAAAAAAAGGAGGCGCGGGATTCCGCGCCTCCAATGCAAAACTAAAAACCAAACACTAGCAACCAAGTACAGTTCAAGCCTTGGCCGGATTCTCGCCGCGCGTAAATCCCGGTGCCGGCCGCAATTCCGGCCGCACGACCTTCGGATCCGTGCTCGGCGCCGCCTGCGGAGTGGTAGGAGGCGTGCGCGGCTTCTCCGGCAACGGCTTGCCTTCCATCAACAGCTTCACTTCATTGGCATCGATCACTTCGCGGTCCAACAACGCCTGCGCAATGCGCTCCAGCGTTTCTTTGTTGTTCGACAAGAGGCTCTTGGCTTTGTCGTAGCCCCCGTTGACGATGCGCTTCACTTCCTTGTCGATCTGGATCGCTGTGTCTTCGGAATAGTCGCGATGTTGCGCGATCTCGCGGCCTAGGAAAATGGCTTCGTCCTTCTTCCCGTACGCCAAAGGACCCAGTTCGCTCATGCCCCATTCGCAGACCATGTTGCGAGCGATATCCGTGGCGCGCTCGATGTCGTTTCCGGCGCCGGTGGTGATGTGCCCGAGGAAAAGCTCTTCCGCGGAGCGCCCACCCATCAGCACCGCCAGCATCGTCTCGAGATATTCCCGTGTGTAAGTATGCTTGTCGTCTTCCGGCAACTGCATGGTCAAGCCCAGCGCCATGCCGCGCGGAATGATCGTGACCTTGTGCACCGGGTCGGCGCCTGGAGTCATGGCCGCGACCAGCGCGTGCCCCGCTTCGTGATACGCGGTGTTCCTTTTTTCCTCGTCCGACAAAATCATGGACTTGCGCTCGACGCCCATCAGCACTTTATCCTTGGACATCTCGAAGTCCGACATCATCACGAACTTGCGGTTTTGCCGCGCCGCCCACAGCGCCGCTTCGTTCACCAGATTTGCCAGGTCCGCGCCAGAAAATCCCGGCGTGCCTCGCGCGATAATGGACAAATCCACGTCGTCCGCAATCGGCACCTTGCGTGTGTGCACGCGAAGAATTTCCTCGCGGCCCTTCACATCCGGACGGGCAACCACCACGCGGCGGTCAAACCGTCCCGGCCGCAGCAGCGCCGGATCGAGTACGTCCGGCCGGTTCGTCGCCGCGATCAGAATCACGCCTTCATTGGACTCAAAACCGTCCATCTCGACCAGTAGCGCGTTCAAGGTCTGTTCGCGCTCGTCGTGACCACCGCCAAGTCCCGCGCCGCGATGGCGGCCAACGGCGTCAATTTCGTCGATGAAAATAATGCACGGGGCATTCTTCTTACCCTGCTCGAAAAGGTCGCGCACGCGGCTCGCGCCAACGCCCACAAACATCTCCACAAAGTCCGAGCCGGAAATCGAAAAGAACGGTACGTTGGCCTCGCCGGCAATCGCGCGCGCCAGCAACGTCTTGCCCGTTCCCGGAGGTCCGACCAGCAGCACGCCCTTCGGAATGCGTCCGCCAAGCTTTTGGAATTTCTGGGGATCCTTCAGGAACTCAATGATTTCCTGCAGCTCTTCCTTGGCTTCATCCGTCCCCGCAACGTCTTTAAATGTCGCTTTTTTCTGCTGCGCGGAAAGCAGCCGTGCTCGCGACTTCCCGAAGCTCAGCGCTTTGTTGCCGCCGGCCTGCATTTGGCGCATCAGGAACAAGCAAAATCCAACAAGCAAAATCAGGGGCGCAGCGTTCAGCAAAATCAAAACCCAATCGCCGCTGCGCACTTCCTTCACTTTAATCTGAACTGCTTTGTCTTTGAGTTGCTTGGTCAGGTCCGGAGCGGCTTCCTTGAAAATTGTGACGTGGAACTTGTGGTTCGCCGGCCGCACATATTCGCCCTGCAATTCATAGCTGTTCGGCGACAAATACATGGTGACTTCCTTGACGTCGCCGTTATCGACCTTCGCCATGAACTCGCTGTAACTGGGATCATCCTCGCGCGCCGCCTGTCCGTTCGCGGACACCAATCTCCAGAGCATCACGCCCAGGAACACGATCGATATCCAGAACAGAATCGTCTTCGCCGTAGAACTAGAGTTCACGTCAACCTCACCTTTGTTCCGAACCCCAGGGGGTTTTCCCCTGGCAGCGCCGGATCACCGCTTATCTCTTCCGCCCTTGCCGCTTCCCTGCAAGCGGCTCTGCCGACAAACCTTTTTCGTTGCGGCCTATCCCATTAGGCGCCGCAAGGCCGTAGCCGACCCACATACCATTAGATGCAGTCCGGAACCCAAAGTAGTCGGGCTCCAGGCCGACCCGGCGTTGTTCCGGCTTGTCCAGCAACACGGCCAAGCGCAGCGACCTCGGCTGGCTTTCGCCAAGCCTGCGCAGCAGAAATTCCTGCGTCACTCCGCTGTCCAGCACCGCATCTACCACCAGCACATCGCGGCCCTTTACGTCGGGTCTGCTACCAAAAGCCACTTCGCGCCGCAGATGACCTCCCTGTTCCACGTCGCGAACCTCTGCGCGTACAAAGTGACAGACCGCCGGCGCATCTATGTGGCGTATCAGGTCTGCCGCGAATACAAAGCCCCGGTCCAACGTAATCACAACATCCAGGCGCTTGCCGCCGTGCGCCCTGGAGATCTGCCGGCCTAGCTCCGCAACTCTCTTGGCAATTCGTGCCGCAGAAACTGCCGAGCCCCGTTTACTGTTGTCCTTGCCTCCTCGACTTCTCCTCACGAAATTGCTTCCTCAGTGATCACGACGCCGAACCGAGTCTTCTCGCTCGCCGCGAATTCCGGCGCCGCGGGAAAGCCGCGCGCCCACGCCAGAACTCCGCCACTCGTCAACACTGGCCACGCTTCGCGCTCCCACCGGCTGACGCGCTTTTGGTTCAGCAATCGTTTCAGCTTGTGGGCGCTTCGGTGGCCGCAAGGCCGCAGTTTGTCGCCAGGGCGCCAGCTCCGCAGCACCAGCGGAGACTGCAGTGCGTCGCGGTCCAGCACCAGCTCCTTCTCGATAGTGTCGCCTCTCTTCGCGGGCCAGTCAATCACCCTGAAGCGGAAGACGCAACCTAGTTCCGGCACGCTAACTTCGATTCCCTTACCGCCAAGGTTAATCGCGCGCTCGAATTCCAGCAGCTTATGCCGATTCGCCTTGGCGATAGCGTCGCGAGCAGAAAAAATCAGGCTATCCTGCTCCCGGCGAACTTCCACGCCGCCTGGCAGCGGCAGGCATTTGCCATTCTCGCCGCCTTCCGCCAACTCCAGTATCGAGCGTACATGCGTGGCGTTGAGCTGCCCCCCGCGAGGTTTCAGTTCGCCAACGATCCTCCGCACGATCCGTCTACTGACAGCAAAGTTCTTCTCTGCGCCCTCTGCGCCCTCTATGGTGAAATCTTTCTTCCGTGAAAATTTAAGCAAGTCAGACGCGGAAATTTTCGCGGAGCCTGTATCCTTCTCGACGCATCTTCGCATGCGCTCGTCCACCAGCGCGCCAAGAAGCGCCTCGTCCTCCCGCGCCAGCTCTGCCAGTGTCGCCAAATGTTCAACCACCGCTGGCTGAAACTGCTTCTCCAGAATGGGCAGTAGCTTCTTGCGAATGCGCGCCCGCATTCTCGTCGTATCGCGATTGGTGGCATCCTCGCGCCAAGTCTGTCTCTTCGATCGGAGGTAAGCGCGCAACTCCGCTCTTCGCACTCCCAACAGGGGCCGCACGACGTGCCCCACCGCGGGATGAATGCCACCTAGCCCGGCCAGCCCGGTTCCTCGCAAAATGTGCGCGAGGACCGTCTCCGCCTGGTCATCCGCCGTATGCGCCACGGCCACCTTGTCTACACGCTCGTCCTCAACCAGCCGCGTAAAAAACTGGTAGCGCGCTCGCCGCGCCGTATCCTCCACATTGGCTTTGTTGCTCTTCGCCTGAGCGGCGATATCGGCGCGCCCCGCATGAAAGGCCAAACCGTACTTCTCGGCCAACTTGGCCACGAATTTTTCGTCCGCTTCGGAATCTCTGCCGCGCAATTTGTGATTGAAATGCGCAACGCTGAGCACGATGCCCAGTTGCTTGCGCAACTCCGCAAGCAGCACCAGCTGCGCCACCGAATCGGCGCCCCCAGACACCGCCACGGCCACACGCTCCCCCGCGCGCAACAAGCCCTGCTTTTGGATTGCGCCGCGAACCGTATTGAGCAGTGCCTGCCCCATGTCCGCACATGGTAACAGCGGCAAAGGAGAATGACAGCGCCCGTTGCATTTCTCGAATCGGAGGCGCACTCTCGGCATCTAACTGGTACCTAGGGTACCTGAGGACAACTGTGGAAATCGTAAAACCACGGTTGACAACCGAGCCGCCCTGCCCGTATACTCCGTTAGTTGTTTGGTTGCCTTTCTGCTGGACAGGGGGGCTTATCGCTCTTTGACAATCGATACGATGTGCCAGAATCCGTTCGTACCGTCTGCCCTTTTCGAGCGCAGATGGTTTGAGTAAATCGAGCGACAATAATTTGCTTGGTAGGCTGGCTCCGATGAAAATCGGAGCATTTTTTTTTCGCCAAGCGACAGGCTTCAAACGAGAGTTTGATCCTGGCTCAGAGCGAACGCTGGCGGCGTGCTTAACACATGCAAGTCGAGTGCGCGTTTCCGTAGCAATACGGAGATGGCGCACGGCGCACGGGTGCGTAACACGTGGGTAATCTGCCCTCTGATGGGGAATAACTCGCCGAAAGGCGAGCTAATTCCGCATAACATTCCTTGGACTCCGGTTCGAGGATTCAAAGGCGTAAGTCGTCGGAGGTGGAGCCCGCGCACGATTAGCTAGTTGGTGAGGTAACGGCTCACCAAGGCTATGATCGTTAGCTGGTCTGAGAGGATGGC
>CATPAM010000380.1 GCA_955651735.1 Candidatus Acidiferrales bacterium
CCGGAGATTTCTCCCGTGCTCATGGCCGATCCCAGTTCCAGTCGCGCCGTCCGCCCATCGGAGGTCAGCGTCGCATCGAAGCTGCCAAGCACCGACTGCCCGACCCGCAAATCGACTACCCGAATAGTCCCCTCACCCTTTGGCGCCAGTGGCGGACCGCTCGCTTTCAGCCGGAAGGAAACCTGGCCGTCCAGCGGAAATCGCGACGATTGCAATCTCTGAAAATTTGCCAGCGGAAAAGAGGCGCCAACCAAATCAATCGAGGCGCTGCGGTCCGCGAAGTTGTAACTCGCCGACCCGGTAACGATTCCCGCCCCGTGCCCCGTTTCTCTTTCCGGCGGAAACAACCGCAGTTCCGCGTTTGCTATGCGGGCTTCATCGGGTGCCAGGTTAAGCTGGCCGCGCAGCCGGTTAAACGTGACGCCGTACGCTTCTCCCTTTGTCAGATCAAAGAGGCCGGTGACGCTCGGTGCTTGCCGTGTCCCGTGCCCATGGAATTGCCCCGACAAGTCCCCGCGCACCGGATACGATAAACTCAACAATTGCTGCAGCGCATCCACCGGCGTCGCTTCTAGGTTGACGTCCGCAGACCACGTGCTGTGCGGCACAAAGCTCCATTCCTGCAGCGCCATCCCTAGGTCCATCGCCGCATCCATCGGCCCCCGCCGCACATGCGCCCGCGAAAACGTCAATTCGTCCGGCGAGTAGGAGAGTTCGCCCTCCACGGAATCAAACGCCAGTCCGTCATAGCGCACGCCCTCGCCCCGCACATGCCCGGCAAATGTTGGGCCGCCAGAAGGTCCGCTGATCTTCCCTTCCCACCGCGCGCTTCCGGTGAGGACCTTGATCGCATCCGGCGAATTCGGCGGTGTGTCTCGAATAGCGTTGATGAAATCGCGATAGCTCTCGAGCGCGCCCGTTTCAAACCGCACGTCCATCGCCGTATTCCGCGGCGCAAGTACTCCGCTGACAGTTGCGCGGCTGGCCGGCGTCTCGAACTCGCCGCTGTTGACCGACAGCGTCTCCGGGTCGTACCGATAACGAATCTCCCAATCGCCGTCCACCGGGATGTGTCCCGCAGCGACGCTGTCCGGGGATACCCACTGCATCGTCCCGGTAATCTCAAAATGTTGAAATGGTCCGCTCCAGGTCTCCGTGGTGTCCGCGGATATCAGCGTGTCCCAGTGCAACTCGTCCACCGGAAAGCCTGGGTGCTCGATCGCTGGTAGTACTCCGGCCAGATGCGCGTCCTGTACGTGGGTATCTGCGCGAAATTTCAGGCCGTCAA
Source organism: Candidatus Acidiferrales bacterium (assembly GCA_955651735.1). Classification (GTDB taxonomy): domain Bacteria; phylum Acidobacteriota; class Terriglobia; order Acidiferrales; family UBA7541; genus Acidiferrum. Next base: position 1,289 of record CATPAM010000380.1, read on the forward strand.
AGCGCATCGTGACCCGGCCTTTCACCGTGCCGCCGAAAGCCAGGGCCAGAAAATCCGGTACCACCAGGCCATTGTTGTCCATCTGAAAGCTACCTCGGCTGGACAATCCCGAAGCATTAAAAATTGGGTACGTCAGTGTGATGTCCTGGCCCGAATAGCTGCCGCTTCCGCGCAGTTGTCCATCCGCGAATGTTCCCTCGCCATGAACGTCCGCGCGCCCCGTCGGAGTTTCCGGCGAGCGCAAATTCTCGCGAAGATCCAGCAGATTGACCCATCCGCGGTATCGAAAGCTCCATTTCGGGTGCAAATAATCTTGCATCTCGGCTTGCGCATCGACGTGCGATCGTCCGGCGTTCAAGATTCCCTGCTCCAGCGTGAAACCATCCCGCCGCAGCGTGAATTTCGCCGACACGCTCACCGGCCAGGGAACGAAGCGCTTGGCGGTGAACTCAATCGATTGCCAGTCGAGCGTGCCTAAATACATAGGTTGGTTGGCCGGCCCGCTAGCGTCCAGCGCCAGGCGCAAGTTGTCGCCTTCCAGCGCCAGCGGCGTGCTCACATCGTTGTAAAGGATCCAGCCATTCTGCAGTTGCAATCGGCGGATGCGCAGATCGAACAGCCTTTCCCGCGCCGGCTTCCTGCTGGATGCGCTTGGCGGCACGGGAACGTTGCTCGAACCATCTTTCTCGATGCGTAAGTGAACCTGCGGCTTCTGCACCAGCAAGTCGTTCAACGAAACCTTGCGCCCCCAAAAGGAGTCGATGCGCAACCCTGCCCGTACTTCGTCGGCTGCAAAGAGAGGCTTCGTTCCTGCGGGTTCCCGCCCATGAATCACCAGGCCCTTCATCGTGATTTCGAGCGAAAGCCATCGAATGGATAGGGATTTCAACGCCACCTGGCCGCCCGTCGCTTTTTCCAAATTGTGCACAATGTAGCGGTGAATCAGCGCATTGCCCGCGCCGCTGCCGAAAAAAATCGCTACTCCCGCAAGTACCAGGAGGATCAGCAAGACTTTCGCCGCCAGCACCCAGGCAACATGCCGCAGCCATCTCCATTTTCGCTGGCGCGTCTCGCTGGTCATTTTCCGCTTTCCTTCAGGAACTTCTGTACGTGCAAACGCACCCTGCTTTCCTTTAGCCAGACCTCCGCCTGTTCGTTGATCCCTCGCTGCACCAGCGCCTCTTGTATGTATTCGCGTGAGGCATCCAGCGGCGGCGGAGCCTGGTTGCGCGCCTTCGCCCGCGGCACCACCGCCTGCTGATAAAAGTCCTCCACCTGTTTCGCGCTCACCTGCACCGCCGGACGAAACCGGGAATCCAGATAATTGCTCAGATACAGTTGCTTCCCGACCACGTGTTGGATCTCTTTATCGCTCAACCCCGATTGCCTTTTTCGCGACTGGTATTCTTCCGGCGAAGCGAACGATGCTTCCAGATGCTCTACCCCTCGGGCAAGCTCTGCATCCGTGGGGTGCGGGAACCGCGCGGTATCCGCCTCGTTCCGTACGATCCATTGGTCAATGAGCCGGTCCAGAATCGCGGCGTCGCTTTCCGCTCTTCCATCCACGAGCATCTGGTACCTGCTGAGCGTGCGTACTTCGCTGAGCAGGATGATGTCGCTCTCCACGCGAGCCGCGATTTGATCGAGCAGCTCCTGGCTTCGCGCACACGTTACCGCGAGCGCCAGCAGCGCTCCGGCCAGCACGTAGCTGTAATGGTGGCGCATTAGAACGTTGTTCCCAGATTAAAGAAAATCTGAAAGCCTGGCAGCCTCGTTGCCCGGAATCCAAACTGTCCTTGTTGAAGTTGACAGGTCACTGTCGCGACTCCACTCGGGCAAATGGGCGTACCAAATTGTGGCCGATTGATCTGGTACCCGAGATCGATGCGAATCGGACCCACCGGCGTGCCGTACCGGAATCCCAGTCCAACCGTATGCGCGAAGTAATTCAGCTCATTCGTGCAATTGAATTGGCACTGTGTCGGGCTGCTGGGATTGAAAATCGGCTTCGGCGAGTACGGCCGGAAAGTCACCCGGCTCAAGCGGCTATACACATTTCCGCCGTCATAAAACAGCGCGCCGCTTAGGGCCGAGCCGATGAAAGGCAGCCGCATCGGAAAGCGAAACTCTTGATTGAGAATCAGCAGCGCCTGCCCGCCGACCGGGAATCCCGTAACTGAATCGCGCGGGCCGGCCTGGTTCAATGCAAATCCACGCAGCGATGTGCCGCCGCCCGCAAAGAATCTCTCCGGCAGCGGAATCACTGTTGGCAATGGCGCCGTCGTTTGCGCGGGAAATGTCAGCGAAACCGTGTCGCCAAATGGCTTCAATATCCCGATGCGAATCGATCGCGCGAAGCTGAATCTGCGCTTGATTGGATAGTAGGTCGAATTTTGATAATAAAAACGCAAGAAGCTCGCGCTTGAGCCGATGCTGGTAGCAGCGACGCTGAAATCGGCGCTGTTGAAATTTCCCTTCGTGGCATCCGCCGGATTGTCCCGGGCATCCCGCACCCAACCCGCTCCAAACTGCGACACCAGCGTCGGCGCGTTGAACAGCGGAATCTCCTCCGGCGGAATAGTCGCGTTTAGGTTGGAAACCAGCACCTTGCGGAAAGCGTAGTGGTACAGCAGCGAGGTTCGCGGCGTCACCTGATCGGTCATCTCCACCGAGCCTTCGTACCGCGTCTGGGTGAACGTATTGATGTCCTGCGTTCTCTCCGTATACGCCGTGACCTGCAGATTCAGGTGCGCGTCGCTGAACGTGTTCGCATGGTTGTATCCCAGCAGCGCCCGGTCCTCGATCGTGCTTCCCCGCAGCTTCAGTGAAAGCGAATCGCCTCGCCCCGTCACATTCAGTTTGCTGATCTCCAGAATCCCCCGCACCGCCGCTTGCACCTGGCTTCCTGCCGGATTCGTCGTGCTCGCCAGCCGCTGCACTTCGAACCCTCCGCCATACGCCAGCGTGTAACGCCTCGCCTCTTCCACCAGCACCACGATGTCTTTGTTCGGGTCCGTGCCATTCGGATTTTGGGGCTGGATCGTCACGCGATTGAAAACTCCCAGGTTGTACAGCCGCCGCTGCGACTCCACGACCTCTCCTTCCCGCAGCGGGGCATCGGACTTCACCTTGATCTCACGTCGAATCACATTCGCCCGCGTGTGCTCATAGCCCGTCAGCAAGATCCTTCGCACCCGCGACTGCGGCCCTTCCTCGATGCGGTACACCACGCGCATGAAATCACCCGGAAACGCCTCGCTATCGTTTGCCTTATCCGCCTTGCCGCTCTTCTGCGCGTTGTTCACCGCTGCCGCTTGCGTACCACTGCCGGCCACCTTCTCCGCCGTCGCGGTGAACCTCGCCCCCGGAAACCCATCGTTGAAGTACATCGCCAGAATGTTGTCCCGGTCGGTGGCCACGTTGAAGTCCGAGTACGGCTGGCCCGGCGTCGACGCCGCCACCCCCAGCAACTCGTCTTCCTTGAACGCGTGAATTCCCTCGATGTTCAGCGACGCCACACGCGTCTGCTTTCCTTCCTGAATGACAAAGCGAACCCCCAGGTCGCCTTCCTTCCCTTTGTAGTTGTCCAGCGCTTGCGCGTCCACGGTCGCTTCCAGGAATCCGTTTGCCAAATACAAATTTCGCATCGAGTCGCGGTCAGCCTCCAGCAGCCTCCGGCTGAATCGTGCCCGCGTCGCAAATGCCTTGTGGTAAATCGTCAGCGGGCTGCGCAGCAGCTCCGCATCGAAATAGTGATTCCCGGTGATCTCGATCCCCAGCAGCGTGTGCCGGTCCCCGCGCTCCACGCGATAGGTGATCACCTCTTCCGTTCCCTTGTGCCCGTTCTTGAGCGTCACCTCGTTCGTGCTCGTCGCATACTCCACCTGCGCGTCGAAATATCCGTTACGCTCCAGCCGCTCGCGAATGTTGCGCTTGCCTTCTTCCAGCAAGTCCGCGTCGACCGCTCCCTCCTGATACACCGGCACCAGCTTCTTCAGCTCCCCGCCGGAGAATTTCGCACCCGCCACCGCAATCCGCACCAGCGGCCCTTCCGTGACCTCCAACTCCAGCGGGATCGTGTTGCTCTTGGCGGCGTACATCCCTCGCCGCACAACCGCCCGCGCGTTCAGGTGCCCCTTTTTCACCAGGAAGTTGCGCACCCGCGAAGTGCCGCGCTGCACGTGTGCCGCAGTAAGTGCCCGCCCCGCTTTCAGTTTCGACCGCGAAAGAATCTCCGCGTCACGATACTCAGTCCCGTTCTTGAGCTGAATCTCCTTGATACGCGCGCGCGGCCCCGGCTGTATGTTGATGATCACGTCCATCTGGTGATTTTCCGGATGCGGCACGGTCTGCGCCGAGACCTGCGCCGCATAGAATCCCTCTTCTCGCAGCAGCTCCCGCAAGCGCTCCAATCCCTCGTTCACCGCATCTGCTTGGTACGGCTCCCCCAGCGGAAGCTGCACCGCCGCAATCGCCGAAGCCTCCGATGGCGGAGACACCAAACCATGAATGATCACTTGATTGAAAAACAGTTGCTCCCGCGCCACGAACTCGACGCGCACTCCGCCGTCCACCCGCGTCGTGATCGCTCGCAAGTCCGCGTAATCGCCTGTGCGGTAGAGCGCCCGGATGCTCTCCGCCACCTGTTCCCGGTCCAGCGGCTTCCCAATCGATATGGCCAGCCCCGCAGGCGCTTCCGAAAGCACGCGTCCGTCTTCCGTCACAATCCGCACCGCAACGACATTTTCTGCCGTGCTGGCGGCATTTTGCGCTGTCGCCGTGCTCAGCTGTCCCGCGGGCGCTTCCTGCTGCGCCTGCGCGTGGCCCTGCGCAGCTCCCATAAGGAGCGCGGCCGCGACCATCTTGCGCAACCCTTGCTCACAATGCGCTTTCATGCTTCCACTGGCTCAGACGAAGCGTAGCATAGCGGCGTTGCCTGTCCCGCGAACTTTGGCGCTATCATAGGTGGCGGAACGCTAACTGTAGCGCGGGCCTGCGCCTATTCGTCGGCGTGCACCGCTCAGCGAAGGCCACCACAAAGTGAACCCCTCTTTTTACGAAAAATACTCGCGCCAGATTCTTTTCGCCGCCATTGGCGAGGAAGGCCAGCAGCGCCTGCTGGCCTCCAGCGCCGTCATTGTCGGATGCGGCGCGATCGGTGCCGCCGCCGCGAATCTCCTGGTGCGCGCGGGTGTCGGAAAACTGCGCATTATCGATCGCGATTTTGTCGAGCCCTCGAATCTTCAGCGCCAAACGCTCTTTGACGAAGCCGACGCCCTCGCCGCGCTGCCCAAAGCCGTCGCCGCCGAGCGCAAGCTCCGCTCCATCAATTCCAGTGGTTCGGTGGAAGGCATCGTCGCCGACCTCAGCCCGCGCAACGCCGCTGACCTGCTCGCCCGCTTCGACCTCATCCTCGATGGCACCGACAATTTCGAGACGCGTTTCCTGATCAACGATTTTGCCGTCCAAAATGGCCAGCCCTGGATTTACGCCGCCGCCGTGGCCAGTTACGGCCTCACCATGACCATCCGCCCCGGAACAACGCCTTGCCTCGCTTGCCTCATGGAAACGCAGCAGCACGGCCTCGAGGAAACCTGCGACACTATCGGCGTCCTCGGCCCCATCGTCAATCTGATTGCTTCCCTCGAAGCCGCCGAAGCCATGAAGCTTTTGGCCGGACGCACCGACGCTCTGCATGGCCGCCTCATCTCCTGCGACGTCTGGACCGGCCGCTTCCAATCCGTCCGCATCGCGCGCAACCCAGATTGCCGCGCCTGCGCCCGCCGTGAATTCACCTACCTCGAGGGTGAAGCTCAGCCCCACATCACCATGTGCGGCCGCGATTCCGTCCAGATTCACGAGCGCAGCCGCGCTCTCGACCTCACCATGCTCAAAAACCGCCTCTCCCCCACCGTCTCCGATGTCCGCCACAACGAATTCCTGCTTCGCTTCCGCATCCCACCCTACGAAATGACCGTCTTCTCCGACGGCCGCGCCATCCTAAAAGGCACAAAAGATCCCGCCGTCGCCCGTTCCCTCTATGCCCGCTACATCGGCGCCTAATTTTTTTGGAGTGCGGCGGTCTTGTTTACGCTGAGCCTCGAAGGGCCGCCGCTCTTACGGCTGACACCCCACCTCGCAAGCCAACCATAGCGCTGTCATCAGGGCCGGCGCCTTTTGCCGGTCGGAAGGACCTCAACGCAACGTCCTTGCAAGTTTTATTGCCTGCCGCAGACCGCGGCAAGCCTAGCGCGGCACCGTGTGCCGCCCGTAAGACGAGCGCATCGAAGCCCGGTCCAGATTTTCCCGAAGATTCATCAAAGTAAGAAACGTGCTCAATATCCGTGCCTTCAAATCATCGGTGAGGTGCAGCCCGCTGGTGGCCACCCGCGCCAGCTTTTCCCCATTCTCCGTGATGAAGCGCATGATCTCGCGCTGCCGCTCGTGCCCCGTGTTGCCCAGCGCCGTCTCCCGGCGCATCTCCGCGCACCCGCTCTCCAGCGATAGCGTGAAGTGCAGCACGCACAGTTGCTGTTCGGCAAGGGCCGATGGCGAATCGTTCTTGCATCCCGCGGTTTGGCCGCGTGTTCCCATGAGTCGCGAAGGATGTTTTCATAAGTAACATTACTGGCCCCAAGAATCCACTAGGCACCTCGGCAATGGTGCGAATCCTGCATTAGCTGTACTTTCGTTCCGTCCGTGCCCGTTCGTACAGTCCCTCCCCACAAATCCCCAAATGGCTATTGACATCTCCGAATCCGGCCCGTATAAATATACAGGTGAGTGCATATTTTCACCGCGCCATGAATACCAGCAAAACATTTCGCCACGGCCAGATCCTGCGCCTCATTTCAGACGCTTCCATCTCCAATCAGGAAGATCTGCGCCGCCGCCTGGCCGCGCAAAAGTTGCGTGTTACGCAAGCCACCCTTTCCCGCGATCTCCAGGAACTTCGCCTGGTCAAAACCCAGGGAGGCTATCGCGCCGCCGGGCTGCCGGAAGAGTCCAACGGCCTGCCTTCCCTGGCTCGCGCGCTCGGCGAGTTCCTCCTGGATATTCGCCCCGCTGTGAATCTGCTCGTTTTGAAAACGCCTCCCAGTGGCGCGCAGCCCCTTGCCGCCGCCGTGGACGCCGCCAAATTCCCGGAAACCGCCGGCACCATCGCCGGCGATGACACTGTTTTGATTATCACCCCCGACAAAAAATCCCGGGAGTCCCTGCAGAGAAGAATCGAATCGCTGGTGAGCCGCCGCGCTTGAAATGAAATGAGAAAGCCCGAACAAATCGCCGTCGTAG
>CATPAM010000381.1 GCA_955651735.1 Candidatus Acidiferrales bacterium
CCTGCGCTGCGGGCACGGGCCGGCGCGGGTGGCGGCGACTTCGGAGGGGTATCCACCGTGGAGAGTGTGGACTCGGAGAGCGCCGACGAATTGCTGGAAGAAGGGCAAGCCTTCGAAGCAGGAATTGTGAGCGGCGTGGAAGATGCTCCGGATGCGGATCAGGGTCCGGTTAAGACACGCGAAGTGCCGGAGGATGATGTGCCGGAAGAATACGATGACAAGGACCGGCCGTAGCGGACCTGACCAGCTGGCCTCGGCGTGGGCGGGATTTTCTTCTGAATCGTCGGGGCAACGTAATATGCTGGCCGTATGAGAACCGAATTGCGGCGAACCGAGTTGGCCGGCCGTCGCGAGGGCCATCTCTTCGATGAAGTCACCTTCGCGCGACTTTGCCGCGCCCGCGACTATTTGGGTGATCGCTACTGCGAACGTGTCACATTGGAGAACGCCGCACAGAAGGCATGCCTATTGCGTTTTCATTTCAATCGTATATTTGCGCGCGCCTTTGGAGAAACGCCGCACGAATTTGTCACCAGAAGGCGAATCGAGGAAGCGAAAAAATTGCTGCTGCGTGACACGCACAGCGTCACGGACATTTGCTTTGCCGTGGGTTACGAGAGCCTCGGTTCGTTCAGCACGCGCTTCCGCTCGCTGACTGGGCTGTCACCTGCTTCCTTTCGCCGCGAAGCGCGGCTCGCCTTCGGCGGCTTTGCATCGCACTGGCCACTGTATTTCATTCCCGCGTGTTACCAGCAATTCGTCCTTGGTCCGCAAGACGATAGTCAGTCGTAAAATTCGGGCGCGCAAAACCGCAAGAATCGAGAAGCATTGGTGGGCTGCTTTGGGAGTCTTGTCGCTGAATCAACACCATCTCGGAGGATTTGTCATGATCCAAAGACTTTCCCACGCCACTTTGTATGTGCTCGACCAGGACGCCGCGCTCAACTTTTACGTCAACAAGCTCGGCTTCGAAGTTCGCATGGACGGAAAGATGGACAACGGCTTCCGCTGGCTCACCGTCAGCGCCAAGGGCCAGCCTGACTTGCAGATCATATTGATGAAGGTCGACGGTCCCAACATGCAGCCCGAAGCGGCAAAGACGATTCGCGGTTTGCTCACCACGGGGAAAATCAATGGCGGGGTGCTGCAAACCAGCGATTGCCGGTAAAACCTACGAAGAACTCAAGGCCAAAGGCGTCGAATTCCTTTCGCCGCCCAAAGAGCAGTTCTACGGGGTCGAAGCCATCCTCAAAGACAATTCCGGAAATTGGTTTAGCATGACCGAACCCCAAGGAGCTTGAGTTCGCTCCAAGTTGTGGATTACTGAAAAGGGCGCTCTTGTAAACTCACAGGCATTTTCCTCAGCCTTGACCGCGTATTCGTGTCTGACCCTTGCGCGTTTTTGTTCTTCGTATTGAAGGGTTCATGGTCAATCTTCCGAACTCCTCGGTGACACGCGCCAGTTCCGATTCGAGCGCCTTACATGCTTCGCGTGCATTGTCAAAGTTTCCGTCTCTGCCCATGATCTCGAGCCGCTGGGCAGCCGCTAACGCTTTCTTCGCCGCGAAGTTACCAACCGCGCCTTTCAGCGCGTGCGCCGCCATCCGCAGGCTTTCGGCATCGCCGCGCCGCAGTGCCTCCTTTATTTCTGCCAGCCGCTGAGGATAATCGGCGAGAAACAGGCGGACGAGATCACGAAGAAGTCGACGATTACCATCGACGCCTGCCAACAATGCCGCACGATCAAGGACGCCGTCTCCTCGAGTCTCCTCTGGCACAGATGCCTCTGCTGATTTCGATGGGCCGACGAGCTGAGCGATGGCGCGTTCAAGTTCTCCGATGCGGATCGGCTTGGAGGTATAGCCATCCATGCCGGCCGCTAGACAACGTTCGCGATCTCCCTTCATGGCATGCGCAGTCATGGCCATGATGGGGGTGTGGGTGCCACCTGTCTTCTCCCAGGCGCGGATGGCAGCGGTTGCGTCCAGCCCATCCATCTCCGGCATCTGAACGTCCATGGCGACAAGATCGAAGTGGTCGGCCTGGACAGCAGAAAGCGCCTCGCGGCCATTGCTGACCACGGTCACATGGTGGCCCAGCTTTCTGAAGATACGCTTGGCTAGCAGCTGGTTGACCTGATTATCCTCCGCCAGCAGCACGCGTAGGTTGCGCTGGGGGCGCCGAGCCCCTCTGACTGGTTTTGGAGCGCGCGGCCTTTCTTCCGCTGGCTCGCCGATGGCGGTGACAATGACGTCAAAGAGCTCGGATTGCTTGACCGGCTTGGTGAGATACGCTGAAATGCCCAACCTGCGGCAACGCGCGACATCCTCCGGCTGACCGGCCGAGGTCAGCATCACCAGCTTGATGCCTCGATAGCGGCGGTCTTGAGTGACGCGCTCCGCCACCGCGAATCCGTCCATATCGGGCATGTGTCCGTCGAGTAGCACGACCGCGAACGATCGGTCGGCGTGCAGAGACCTTTCCAAGGTGCTAAGGGCAGATGCGCCGCCTTCGACAGAAACCGGACACATGTGCCAGTTGGTAAACACCTCCTCGAGGATGCGGCGGTTGGTCGCGTTGTCGTCCACAATTAGGACAGGAAGATCGGTGAGGGTACGCCAGCGTGCCGGCGATTTCTCCACCCCAGGCTGCTGGAGTTCAAACCGCGCGGCGAAGTGGAACGTACTGCCCCGGCCGGGTTGGCTTTCTACCAAGATCCGGCCACCCATGAGTTCCACCAGTTGCGACGAGATGGCCAGTCCCAGCCCGGTTCCGCCGTAACGCCGCGTAGTGGAGCTGTCGGCTTGGGAGAAGGCCTCAAAGATCACAGCCTGTTTCTCCGGTGGAATGC
>CATPAM010000382.1 GCA_955651735.1 Candidatus Acidiferrales bacterium
ATATAGCTGTGGCGCTGCGTGATTAAAGGCACGCCGCGTTTTTGTTTTTGCGCCGCGACGTGGGCGCACCTAATCGCGGGCGACGGAGACTTTGGCGGACGGAACTTCCAGGCGCATCAGGCGGTGGTTCGAATCGAGGTACAGCAGCACCTCGAGGTCGGAAGTAGTGACGCGCAGTCCATCGTAGGACTTACCCCTGGCAGTCACCGAGCCGGTGGACTCGACGCTAACCGAGCCGGGCGTCAGCTCCTGCGGAATAAGCACTGGAAGATTCTGCGCGCCGCGTTTGGACCAGTCATATATGCGCGCCAATACGCCGTATTGATAGTACAGATTGTTGTCGAGCACGGCGATCAGCGGGGTGTCAAAGTTCATGTTCTGTTCGAAGGGCCGCGCGCCCTGCATTTGCAGGGTGATCTTGGCCACGCCGTTTGCGAACACGATGCGCGCGCCGTTGGTTTTTTCCGCTTGCGAAGTCCACTCGTAGCTGATGGGAGCACCATCGGGCTGCAAGGTGAGCACGCCGGTTACGCGCGTGGCGGGGGAATCGGGAGCCTTAATGTCCGTGGTGCCTTTCGCGGACCAGCCTGCGGAAGCCGGCGAAATCTCGAACTCTTCGTGGCCGACGGTTTGGCCGTCGAGCTGGATGGTGAATCTCCCTTTGTCCGCGGCGAACAGCGGCGCCTTTTTCTGCGCTTGCGAAGCCAGGGAACCGCACGCCAGAACGCACGCCGCCAGAACGCCCAAGGTAATTTTAGACTTCAAGAAGTTGCGCATTTTCGAGCTACTCCTTCGTATCGCTGCGATTAAAGTCCAGCCCACAGACGCTGCTAAGCCACGCCGAGGTTTCAGGATTTCGGCTCCTCCACCACGAGGTGAGCATCGCCGGCGCCAGTGGAAGTAATTCCTTGACGGAGGATTTCGGCCACCACACGGGCCGGTTCGCCAGAACTGTCCACGCGGTGGTCGGCAAGCTGATAGGAAGGCAAGCGTTGCGCGTAGAGGGCGCGAAAGCTGGGCTCGTCTCGAAACAGCGGGCGGCCGCTCATGGTCATGCAGCGCGCCAACAAAACATCCGGGGAAGCATCCAGCCAGATGACGGGAACGCCAGCGGCCCGAAGAAACTCCGGCGCGCCGGCCTGAGCGTAGGTGCCGCCGCCGAGCGCGAGGACCACGGATTCCTTGTGCTCGAGGGCGCGGCCGAGCGCGGCGCGCAGTTGATCGGCTTCGATCTGCCTGAATGCCGCCTCGCCCAAACGCTCGAACATCTCAGGGATGGGAAGCCCGGCAGCCGCTTCGATGCGATCGTCCAGGTCGACAAAGCGCCAGGCCAACTGCCGCGCCAGCAGCGCGCCAATCGTAGTTTTGCCCGAGCCCATGAAGCCTGCCAGGCAGAGCACCTGCGGACGCGATTGTGGTGGTCGCGGAGGAATCGTCATTTAGTGCACGTAACTTGTGAGCAGGCCGGCCGGAACTCTCAGCCTGGCGCGCGTTAATCGCGCTTCAGGATGCGGATTGTACCACTGTACGAGGAGAGCTCGACTTTAGCGAGGCCGCTGCCGACCGTGCCGAACAAGCCCTTGGTGAATTTAGATGCGATGTGCCGCACGCCGTGCGAATCCGGCTTCAAATACGCTTCCGCTTGGTTGTCGACGGTACCGGTGGCGGTCTGGGCCTTGAGGTCGAAAGAATCGCTTCCGGAGAAGTGCACCTCGACGGTGCCCTTGCCGCTCTTCATCGTATAGATTCCGGTGCGAATGAAGTCGCCATCAAAAAGGATATTGCCCGACATGGTGAACAGCGTGACGTTGGTCAGCCCGGGCTGCAACACCTGCGCGTTGCCGCTCACGGAATTGAAATCCAGCTTGCCCGCGCACTGCGTGCAAACCAGCGATCCGCCGGTGGTGCGCACCACGATGTAGCCGGAAACTTCCTTAAGATGAATATCGCCGGCGACACTTTGCAGGGTCATGTCGCCCATCACCTGCTCGACATAAACGAGCCCGGTCTGCGTGCGCAACTGCAGTTCCGCTTCTTCGGGCACGGTCAACTGAAAATTGGCCTCCAATTCGTTGGCCGGCGCGGAATTATCGAGCACCGTGGCGATGATATCGACGCGCTCATCCGCCTGCTCGGCCTCAATCCCGATCTTATTCGAGGCTTGCGTCGCCGAGACGATGACCTCTGAATTCTTTGAGGACTTTACTTCGATGCGCCCGTTGGCTACGTTCTGCAGCACGATGACCGGGCGCCCTCTTACGGCAAAACGCCTTTCGAAATGCTGGGGCGCCGCCTGCACAAAAGCACAAGGCAACAGGAGCACTCCCGCGCCCAGCAGCGGCAGCGTTCCACGTCCCACTGTTTTCAGACTCATGTTAGTATCCGCTCCCCCCGCGTTCCATCATCACGGATATTAGTTCCGCCTTTTGCTGGTAGGCGCCGGTCAAATATTCGCGCGCCAGATCATCCTGCGGCTGCTCTTTTATGCGCTGCTCGCAATCCACGATAAATTTGTCCACGATATCCAGATTCTGCCGGAGCGATACGTCCACACCGGAATTGCCGGCAAGTGGCATGGCCGGCAGGTGAGCCTCGTCGTTGTTCAGGGTCAGACTGGTGTCCTGGTACAGGGTGTCAGATGTGTTGCGAGCTTCGGTGGGTGGCGTGGCCGGACGCTGAAGCTGCAAAGCAGTGGCCGCGACAATCAGCAGACCGACGGCGGCGGTAGCCAGCGCGCGCGGGCGGAAGACCTCGGAGAAACTCGCCCACCAGGGATTCCGCGCACCTGACCGGATAATGCCTTCCTGTTCCAATTGCACGCGCAG